>JBOFTL010001335.1:0-2085 GCA_051652045.1 Microcoleus sp.
AGTTGGCTGTCTAAGTGTTGGTTGATGCGACTGCTGACTTCTGTTTGGAGTTGAGATGCCAAATCGTCGATCGCCTTCTGTCCGTTGCGGAAAGATAGGTAGCCGACAATGCCAACCGCACCAGCGATTTGCAGTAAAAACGGGATAATTAACAGGACTCGCAGCGGTGTATTACCAATCAGTTTGCGGGCGAGCGAAGGCTGAGATGAAGACATAATAAATAGCAGTTCATTCGAGTAAATTATTAGCAGGATTTAGTGATTTTGAGAAGCGTACAGAAGTTTAGCGGAGACAGAAAGTAAATCAATTTTGCTGGACTACACTTACTTGACTGCACTTAGTCGAGCGGCCTAGATTGGGGATCGATCGCTCACTTTGCGGAATTACTAGCTAGCGATCGGTAGTTTGATTTTAATCCACAAACCCTTTCCTCCGAGCTTTTGCTTAGTCCAATTCAAGATTTTGGTCGATCGCGCTGACAATCTATGTCACTTTTATGCTAGGTAAACAGTGGACAGCGGACAGTGGACAATTGACAGTTGACAGTTGACATTTGACAGTTGTTGCTGAGCTAGTTGAAGCATCGATCGCATACGGGTTGACAGCAAGCAGCGAACTGTTGAGGACTGAGGATTGAGGGTTAAGGGTTGAGGGTCGATCGATCGCCAATTACTAATTATTAATGAGCGACTACCAACTACCAATTATCAATTACCAATTATCAATTCCCAATTACCAATTCCCAATCTAAAATCTAAAATCTAAAATCTAAAATCGCATCTGTGGTATTCTCATAAAAGCTATCCCTCCATAAAATCAGCAATTTCAATGACTGCAACAGATTCTGCTCAACACAAAAAAGCAAAAGCTCTCAAACCTTCCAGCCGCCGCCCCGCTAAAGAACTTTGCAGCGAATGCGGTTTGTGCGATACATATTACATTCATTATGTCAAGGAATCTTGCGCTTTCTTAACACAGCACATTGCAGAATTGGAAGCGGAAATTCACGGGCGATCGCGCGATCTCAACAATACCGATGACTGGTATTTCGGCGTCAATCAAAACATGATGGCGGCGCGCAAAAAAGAGCCGATCGAAGGCGCTCAATGGACGGGAATCGTCAGCTCGATCGCCATTGAAATGTTAGAAAAAGGCATTGTTGAAGGCGTCGTGTGCGTCCAAAACACCAAAGAAGATCGCTTTCAACCGATGCCGATTATTGCTAGAAATCGCGAAGAAATTCTCGCAGCAAAAGTCAACAAACCGACTCTATCTCCCAACCTTTCAGTATTAGAACAAATCGAACAATCGGGAATGAAGCGGTTGTTAGTAATTGGTGTCGGCTGTCAGATTCAAGCCTTGCGTACCGTCGAGAAAAAACTCGGTTTAGAAAAGCTCTACGTTTTGGGAACTCCCTGTGTCGATAACGTCAGTCGCGCGGGGTTGCAAAAATTTTTAGATACGACTAGCCGTTCTCCCGAGACAGTCGTATATTACGAATTCATGCAAGATTTTAACGTTCATTTCAAACATGAAGACGGTTCGATCGAAAAAGTACCATTTTTCGGCTTGAATACTAAAGAGTTGAAAGATGTTTTTGCGCCTTCTTGTTTGAGCTGTTTTGATTACGTTAATTCCTTAGCAGATTTAGTTGTCGGCTACATGGGCGCGCCCTTTGGTTGGCAGTGGATTGTGGTCAGAAATGACACCGGACAAGAGATGTTAGATTTGGTAATGGAGCAATTAAACACTCAGCCGGTGATGTCTCAAGGAAATAGAAAAGAAGCAGTTCAGCAAAGCATTCCCGCCTATGAAAAAGGAGTGACATTGCCGATGTGGGCGGCGAAGTTAATGGGAGTATTTATTGAGAAAATCGGGCCGAAGGGTTTGGAGTACGCGAGATTTTCGATCGACTCTCATTTTACTCGCAATTATCTGTACGTGAAGCGGAATTATCCAGAGAAATTGGATGCCCACGTACCGGAATATGCGAAGCGGATTGTCGGGCAATACAAATTGCCAGAAGTGTAAAATTGCAGTGTGCGTCAGTAAAAAATACCTGTATATAGCGGTTCTCACCAACAT
>JBOFTL010001336.1:0-3034 GCA_051652045.1 Microcoleus sp.
GATACTGAAATCAAAGCCCTCAAAGCCAAGCAAGACGCCACTGCTGAATCATTACAGAAAACCACTCAGTCTGTTGCAGACCTAGCGATTCTGGTGGCGAAGGGAGGGACCGGGACCGGAACCACATCGACAGACTTAAAAGCACTTCAGGACAAATTAACGGCCCTAGACACCGCCAAAGCCGAAAAAACAGCGTTGGATGGGTTGGACAAGTCAGTCAAGGACTTGACTACCGCCTTAGCTAGTGGCGCAACGGATGCGGAATTGGCAGAGGCAATTAAAAAAGTCGATGCGGCGATCGCGGTTATTGAGAGTTCACTGAAGCCATTACTAGGGAAAACTGTTTACACCACTGCAACGGTTCTGAATGCAGTCATCGGTGATGAAATCCATCTTGACGGGGAAGGTGACATTCAATTACCTGCTGCACCAAAAGACGGATCTGAGGTTCGCATTTTTGACCGTCTAGGAAAGATGAAGGCTGGCAAAAACAATGTTCTCTTAGGCGCTGGGGATCATTGGTTAATTCATGATGGGACCTTTGCTGAAAGCCCTATGACGTTTGTCGATAATCAGCTTCAGCATGGTTGGATACGGCTGAAGTATTCATCGCCCACAGCAAGTTGGTGGCCCTACATTGTCTATGGGGTTTCCACTTCCACCACAAAAGATAAACCGGAGGACACCGTGGGTAAAATTTATATCAGTCCCGGAATGGATATCCAACAATCCGTGAAAGCCGCCAAACCGGGCGATACCATTTACTTGATGGGCGGCACTTACCGTAATGCCGATTGGGATAAACCATTTGCTGGTCGCACGAAAGGCAGCATGGTGCTGATTTCGCTCAAGGGCACCGAAGCAGCCCCTATTACTATTCGCGCACACGAAAACGAAAAAGTAACCATTGAAAGCGATGTAACAGCATTTGCGCTCAAAGATTGCGAGTGGCTGAACATTGAAGGAATTGAATTCAAGGGCAGAACGGACAACATTAAGTACGAAGATGCGATCAAATTATGGTGGGTGACGGACAGCGCTCTATTAAGCCAAACCGGGGCGAATGGCATCAGTATCAATGGCTGTTTTCATATTAATGTCAAAGACTGTGTGATTCATAATTGGCCCGGAAGCGGCATTAACGAGAACTATAGTGAATACGTTTTCGTAGAAGATTGCATCATCTCTGCGAACGCAAGATGGTCAGTTGGAGGGGTCCATGGATTTGCAAACTCAAAACCAGGGACTGGACGCCGTGAGAATGACAACGATATCAAGATGGCTTCACGGCGAAACTTGGTAATTGGCTCTCAGCAGTGCATTCCAAGCCGTGTCACGGCAAAGGGTTTTGCCGAGCTAGTCTTAGACGAAGGCGGAGGTTTGCATACACAAGCTCAACCATCGGTAACAGCAGATGGGGGGGTTGTGTTTGGGAAATGGGAAATTACGAATAATCTGGTTATGTATTGCGGGAAGAGCGGGATAAATCAGAATGGTACGGGAAGCCTATTGATTGAGCGCAACTCTTGTTATCAGAATGTGCAAAACACATCATCCGCAGATATTCACCTATCGCCTCCTAAAGATACTGATGCAACGGCATCTATGCCAGGGGCAATTGTACGAAACAATATCATTCATTCGCTGGATGGGAAGCCTTCAATCAATCGATTAGGCGATCCAGCCAATAAGTACAATGGGGTGGGAGCCAACTACGTTCTGGCAGGCAATACAGCTAATGCCAACTATGTTGCAAACACTCAAATGACGGAAGTTTCCGCAATATTCGTTGACCCTGCAAACAATGATTTTCGCAAACATCCCAGTATCCCAGCCGATTTCGGGGCTCCAGATGCAGTTGTGCAAGCACTGATTACCAAAGCCCAAACCTATGGAATTGCGATCGCGCCATGTCCGATCAAAACCGACGCGGCATATCTGGCAAAGGCTAAGCAACAAATCATCGATGATTGGCCTGCGCCTGCCAATATCCCTGCCGAATTTGGGCCAAATTTCGAGATCCATGACCCTGTTAGTGGATATCATTATACTTACGCAACAAAATCAAAATATCCGAACAATCCCGCAATCTAATCCAGGAAACCCTTGGGCTGACCCAACACCCTAGCGATCGCCCTTGCTTCATCCAAGTCTGGACAAACGACTCCTTTCTCCCAGCGCCGAAGAGTGTCATCACTTCGGCGCATTTCTTTGGCCATTTCTTCGAGTGACATTTTTTTTGCGCGACGGGCTAAGAAGATTTTGAGTCCCCTCAGTTGTGCCGAAGATAGGTCTTCAGAGATGAAAATTTGGATGAATGGCATTATGCGCTATTTTTCGGTGTTTCCTTCCCCACTGTAGATTTTAGCAGCCCAGACCACGATAATTTATATTGTCTATACAGGTTTTAGCTGCTGTGCCAAAGCTATCGGAAATCATTGGAGCAGACACATCTAGCGGGGGCGTATCTTCTACAGAGCTAGCAGCACTCAAAACCGATGTTGCAGATATCAAAAGCTCGCTGAAGCCATTAGTCGGGCAAACCGTTTACACAACCGCAACCGTCCTAAATGCAGAGATTGGGGATGAAATTCATATTTCCTTGGAAGGAGAAATTCAGCTTCCTACTGCGCCTAATGATGGAGCAGACGTTTATCTTTTTGACGAGCTAGGCAATATCAAAGCAGGCAAGAACAATATTTTGCTGGGATCTGGCGATCGCTGGCGAATGCGTGACGGCACCTTCGAGACAGACCCACTAATTTTTGACGATGACCACCTCAGGCGGGGTTGGATGCGGTTCAAGTATACAACCGCTAGTAAAAGCTGGTGGCCTTATGTACACTATGGGACTGCTGGCACATCATCGGGCACAGGACTGAAACCAGCAATTGTCACTGGGGATATAACCCTGACCGCAAATTCTTTTGACTTGATTCACTTAAAAGGGACCGGGAATATTCAGATTGGGGACTTTGGAAACCTTGAATATTTTGATGTTCAGTGGGACGGAACCCATTCAGTGACAGTATTG
>JBOFTL010001337.1:0-2109 GCA_051652045.1 Microcoleus sp.
AGCTAAACAGAAAACTCTATCTAATTGTTTCTCTAAGTCGGAATTCATGTATGCAACCCCGCCGAGAATGCCGCCGATTTCAGCAATTCGATCGGCCAATTTTTCCCCTTCCTTCGTGAAGAAATAGTCGAGGGAAACCAGGGAAACTGCTTGCAAAATCAGTCGATCGATCCATTCCGATCGCAATTCTTGAAATACTTCCAAACTCACCATCCCCCGAGATCCCTCAGCGTCGATGTGGGTGCGAATTGCTGCGGTACCGTAGGCCAAGCTGCATTTGAGGCTGAATTCCATCCGCCGGTAAACATCCTCTGCATTCCAGTGTTTTTCAGCGTCGGAACGTGCTGCGGTAATTGCATTGGCAAAAGTACCGTCGGGATTGGGCGATCTATTCCAGATATGTCCTTTGTCTAAATGCGCGTGCAAGTCTACAAAAAGCGGCCAAACTAAGCCGCCTCGCAAATCGACAGCCGGGATGCCCGCAAGTTGCGGGGAAATTTCCCCCCCAGCAGGGATAATGCGGGCGATGTTACCCCCTGAAATTTCCAAATCTACCAAACACAAGCCTTCCCGCGCCTGTAGGGGCGTTGCAGCAACATTAGGGGCGATCGATTCCTCCAGCAGAGAAACAGGTACGCAGCCATTTTTCAGCAAATAATTAGATGCACTTGGCAGCATTAATTTTGTGACTTAATAAGGAAGAGGGAAGTATTAGGTGGTAGGTGGTAGGTATGAGATGGTAGGTGTAAGAAACAACCCAAAACCTAAAACCTAAATCGGGAAGAAAGAAGAGGGAAGAATATCGAATTGCGGACTAAAGTCCATACTACGAACGGTTGTTGTTATCATCGATCTAAGGCAATCTTATTTCTTTCTAATCAAGTTTTTCACCGCTAAGAATAAATATGGGATTGACCGCAGCAAATACTTGACTCAAGCCGCGAGTTTCCAAACGATTGACGGCGGATTGAACTACTTCGATATTGCGGACTTGCAATTCGGCAAAGGTTTCGGAAAGTGCGTAGAGATTTTCTAAATTAGCCGCTGTAGCAACAACTCTACCTCCGGGCTGCAAATACCCCCAAACTTCTTGAAGAATCTTTTTAATCGGGCGACCTCCTTCGATACAAACTCGGTGGGGAGGGGCTGACAAATCTTTGAGACATTCCGGGGCACTACCTTCGATAACTTCTACGTTGTCGAGCTCGAATCGATCGCAATTTCTGCGGATCAAGTTTACTACTTCTTCATCCCGCTCGACGGCAATAATCCGACCTTTGGGACACAGCAAACCTGTTTCTACAGCAATCGTACCCGTACCCGCACCGATATCCCACACCACTGAGTCTGCTTGCAGTCGCAGGTGAGAAATTAAAATCAGTCTGATTTCTCGCTTACTCAAGGGAATTCCCGGTAAACGTTCAAATAATTCATCAGGAATTCCAGGAGTGATGTAGGGCCAAAGCATAGTTCGATTTAAGATTGGGGATTGGAAAGTGAAGGAATCACGAACAGGACTTACGATCGCATTCTATATGTAGGGTGCGCACAGCACACCTTACAGTTTAAGAGAAACACGGGGATAAATCCCCTTGCATCGCGTTTCATCCCTAGTCTTTAGACTAGGGGTTCTCACGCTCCCATATTATTTTTATAGATGTCAAACTATTTTTTGAGTCCAGGACTAACGAAGCTGACCTACTTACTGTCGCACAACCTTGAAAGTTTTGAGGTTTGGATCGCTACAACCTGTGATTTTCCCGCCGGCTGCTTGGATTTGTTGCAGGTATTCAACGGCTGTTTGAGTGATGATTTCACCTGGCATCAAAACTGGTATTCCTGGAGGGTAAGGACAGATGAGTTCGGCACTGGGTCGATCGACTGCTTTATCTGCTGCTACTGTTTCTGTTGGGGAAAAGAATGCTTCGCGAGGGGCGAGGGGAGGTGAGGCGGTTGAGAGGGGGGAAGGGGGGGATGGAGGAAGATGAGAAAAATGCTGTTTGTTTGCTCTTGTTTCTTGTTGCTTGTTGCTTCCTAAAATAGTAAAAGCTTGCAGGAGATTTTCAATGTCTGATTCTGTATTTCCCAAACTGATAATAAATGTTAAAT
>JBOFTL010001338.1:0-2970 GCA_051652045.1 Microcoleus sp.
ATCTCGCCTGGTAGTTGAGTTTTAGCGGCGCTTAAGCGCAACTACAAACTGAAGAATTTCGCGATCGACAATTAGGCACAGTCCTCGAAACCGATGTTAAATTAGATTTTGGTTTGTAGTTGAACTCAAGCGGCGCTCAAGCGCAACTACAAACTTAATTGTTAAGGATAAAAAGCCAATTGCGGTAAACCCAAAGTTTCTTCGTATCCCAGCATCAAATTCATGCACTGAATGCCTTGTCCGGCTTGACCCTTAATTAAATTATCGATCGCCGACAGGACAATTATGCGATCGGTACGCTGATCGACTTCAATGCCAATGTAGCAAAGATTCGTTCCGCACGCCCATTTTGTCTGCGGATAAACTCCGCTAGGCAGCACCTTAACCAAAGGAGAATTGCGGTAAAAAGCACTGAAAATTGTAATCAAATCTTCCCGCACCAAACCCGGATCGCGCAAAGTTGCGTAAACAGTTGCCAGAATTCCCCGCACCATCGGAATTAAATGCGGCGTAAACTGAACTTTGATATCCTGTCCGGCTAAATCGCTGCAAATTTGCTCGATTTCTGGCGTGTGGCGGTGGCGGGCGACTCCGTAAGCACCTAAAGAATTGTCAGCTTCTGCTAGTAACAAATTAACTTCTGCTTTGCGGCCGCCTCCAGAAGTTCCCGATTTAGCATCGATAATTGCTGTTTCTGGAACGATCAAACCTTGTTTTAGCAACGGCGCTAGTGCTAACAAACTAGCAGTTACGTAGCAGCCCGCACAACCTACTAATTTAGCCTCTTTAATACGATCGCGGTACAATTCCGGCAAACCGTAAACAGCAGTTTCCGCAACCGCAGCATCCGATCGATCGCCTCCGTACCAAGCTTTATAAGTTTCTAGATTTGAGAATCTGTAGTCGGCCGACAAATCCAAGACTTTGCAGCCTTTCTCTACCAGCGTCGGTGCCATTTGGCAAGCCAAACCGTTCGGCAGTGATAGAAACACAACTTCGCATTTTGCCGCGATTTTTTCCAGGTCGATCGCCTCGACAGTCAGATCGATACAGTTAGTCAGGTGCGGATAAAGGCTGGAAAAAGGTTTCCCCGCACTACTATCGCCACCTAAATAGACCACTTTCGCTGCTGGGTGATCCGCCAGCAGCCGCACGAGTTGTACGCCACCGTAGCCTGAAGCGCCTACTATGCCTACAGGCACAGATCCAACATCTCCCATTTTCCTTTACCCCTCAGCCGTTTAATTCAAAAACGCTTGAACTTTTGCTGCATTGTAGTACCAAACGCCAACTTTGGAAGTAAAGAATTGTGTTTGGGATTTGTGGGTGGTCGGGACGAGCGAGGTTTTACTACCTACGCCAATTTTGCACCGCTGCTAAAATTGATACTCATATTCTGTAGACTTGTAGCCTTTAAAACCATTAGATTCCTGTATGTGGTTGAAAAACATGAGCTACAACAATTTGGCGATCGGGTTAGAACGCTAAGAAAAGCAAGGGGACTTTCACAAGAGCAGCTAGCAGAAAAAACAGGACTGCACCGCACTTACATCGGCGGCATCGAACGCGGCGAAAGAAATGTCTCTTTAATTAATATTGTCCGTTTGGCTAAAGCTTTGGATGTACCGCCCAGCGATCTGTTACAGGGCATATAACAAAGAATATCACGAGATCGGGATAAATACAAAAGATCTAACGCTCGGATACTGAAAAACGGAACAAAGTAAAAATTTTTACCCACCGATGACTCTCTAACCCGATACAAGTGCCACATATTGACAAAGGTTGACTGGGGGAATCGTGGGTTGACTGTAAGGTCGAACGACTGTGACTCGAATTTTGGAGGGCACGGGGCGATCGACTTTTTTTTTGCAATTTTACACCTGCGACTCGCGCTCAGAAAAGAAATCAGTTGCAGAACCGACGCACAAAACCAGTTTCTACCGCAAATTATCGCTTCGATCGGGAAATTTTGACCCAGAAACCCGGTTTTGGACTCTCGCTGCATCCAGGGCTGAGTTGAAATCCCCTCCGTCCTCCTGGAGAATGTCAAAATTAATTAGGTAATTTTCGATCGGGCCGATCGCAAAAACCCTAAAATAAATCGGCGAGCCTGCAGTGCGATCGCTCAGTGGTAAGTAACTAAATCCCTCTCCACTCTACTCTGCTCTTTTCTTGCACCTTCCGTCTTACTTCTGACTGATGACAACTCTCAACTCTCAACTCTCAACTCTCAACTTCCTTCCTCCTTCTTCCTTCCTATGGGCATAGTTGTAGAAAATGTATCCAAACAATTTGGCAGTTTTCAAGCGCTCGATCGAGTCAGCTTGAAAATTGAATCCGGTTCCCTTGTCGCCCTGCTGGGCCCCTCGGGTTCCGGGAAATCAACGCTGCTGCGACTGATTGCCGGTTTAGAAATGCCCGACTCCGGCAAAATTTGGTTGACGGGCCAAGACGCCACCAATACCAGCGTCCAAGAACGCAACATCGGCTTTGTCTTCCAACACTACGCCCTGTTCAAACACATGACAGTGCGAAAAAATATTGCTTTCGGCATGGAAATTCAGAAAATGCCTCCAGCGAAAGTCAAAGCGCGAGTCGAAGAACTGTTAAATTTAGTGCAGTTAGCAGGATTGGGCGATCGATATCCGTCCCAACTTTCCGGAGGCCAGCGGCAGCGGGTGGCCCTGGCTAGGGCTTTGGCGGTAGAACCAAAAGTGCTGCTGCTGGACGAACCTTTTGGAGCACTAGATGCCAAAGTCCGCAAAGACTTGCGCGCTTGGCTGCGGCGGCTGCACGATGAAGTACACGTTACTACAGTGTTTGTCACTCACGACCAAGAAGAAGCGATGGAAGTGGCCGATCGAATTACAGTGATGAATAAAGGCAAAATCGAACAAGTCGGTACGCCAGCAGAAATTTACGACCATCCAGCTAGTGCTTTTGTCATGAGTTTTATCGGGCCGGTGA
>JBOFTL010001339.1:0-9602 GCA_051652045.1 Microcoleus sp.
ATTCTCTATGGAGGATGAATAACGGTACGCCCACTTTTGTTCCTATTGTCTCTGCCACCACCAATTGGCAAGTACAGGGAACTGGTGACTTCAATGGTGACGGGACAACAGATATTTTCTGGCGCGACTCTAGCAACGGCAGTCATTCTATGTGGCAAATGAATGCCAATACACCCACTTATCTTCCTGTCATCTCTGCTACCACCAATTGGGAGGTAGCTGCCTAAATTTTTAATCTGACGTTCGCGAAATGTTTGGGAAATTTGATGGGGCGATCGGGTTAATTTTGCCACCTCACCGGCATTAGGACACGGCACTGCCGTGTCCTGGATTATGCAATTGTTCGTAATTGTATTCGATCGCCCGCTCTATTTTAGGGCAACGGGCGATCGAGAAATATTCGAGAAATTTGATGGTGCGATCGGGTTAAGTTCGTTCTTTTACCTGCAATAGAAGACACGGCGTCGCCCAAAGCTGAGTGAAAATATTTCAATAATTATACTGAACCCCTATAAATGTTGTTTTTAAATAAATTTATTACTAGCAATTTCATAAAAATTAGCTATCCAGTATTGAAAACCGGATAGCGAATTTGATGCACTGTTAGATCAAGCATCCTTGACGTTTTGTATTGCCTCGTCAACCGAAGGCTGCAAAGACAAAAATTTCTCCAAGCGAACCAGTTTCACAGTCTGAGTTACGCGGGGATTAGAGACAATTTGCAAAGTCCCCTCAAGAGTTTGGGCCTTCTTGACGAGTTGCACGAGCGCACCCAAGCCCGAACTATCCACAAAGTCTATCTGAGACAAGTCCAAAATTACGTGTTTTGGGCCCTCGTCAATACATTTGCTCAGTACCTTCCGAAAAGTTGCCTCTGAAAAAGCGTCCAGCAGACCAGTCAGACGAAACAACTGACAGTTATTCCTGACTTCGCGAGTGCCTCTGAGGCTAACGGTCAGGGTCAATGACTCAGGAATGACATCCTCCTAGCTACATATTGCTTAAAGTTGAGGATACATTATAGTTCCTTTTTGCATTAAGCGATCGTGTGAACAAAAATGTTGAGCGCAGTCCAGCAATGTTACCCCTGGCGATTGTTTTAACCATCAGCTTGGGAATCTGGGAATTGCCCGCCACTAAGCTGCTGTTTTCCGATTGTCTCGCATTGCTTGAACGAATTGCTCGAACAAATAGTCAGCATCGTGGGGGCCGGGGCTGGCTTCGGGGTGGTATTGAACGGAGAACAGCGGCAGGGATTTGTGCTTCAATCCAGCTACAGTGCGATCGTTCAAATTGAGGTGAGTAATTTCTACTTCCGGAGTCAGCGAATCTGGGTCGATCGCAAAACCGTGATTTTGACTGGTAATTTCTACTCGCTGCGTTAAACCCGCCGGCTGGTTCAATCCCCGGTGTCCGAACTTAAGTTTAAAAGTATCTGCACCCAAGGAACGCCCCAAAATTTGGTGTCCCATACAGATGCCAAATATCGGTTTCTGTGATTCTAACAACGCCTTAGTCGTGGCAATTCCTTCTGTAACAGTTGAGGGATCTCCGGGTCCGTTGGACAGAAAAATACCGTCGGGCTCGTGCTTGAGAATTTCCTCTGCTGGAGTGTCGGCGGGAACTACGATTACCCGACAGCCGTAACTTGCCAAGCGACGCAGGATGTTGCGTTTCACTCCAAAGTCGATCGCGACTACCTTCCACTCTTCGCCACTGGCTGGCTTGACTGTCGGGCTAAACTCCCAAACCGAGTCCGTAGCCTCGCACCACTCGTAAACCTCGCGAGTAGTGACTTCCCGCACCAAATTCAGCCCAGCCATGCTGGGGGCGTCTTGCACTTGTTCCAACAACTCAGCCGGCTCGAGAATTGATGTGGAAATACCGCCGTTAATTGCTCCCACCGTGCGGATTTTGCGGGTGAGGGCGCGGGTGTCGATGCCGTAAATGCCGGGAATGTTGTATTGTTTGAGGTAATCTTGCAGGGATTGCGAGCAGCGCCAGTTGCTGGGACGCGCGCAGATATTGCGGGCGATCGCGCCTCGAACTTGCGGGCCTGCTGACTCTTCATCTTCGAGATTTACTCCTGTATTTCCCAATTCCGGGTAAGTAAATGTGACGATTTGACCGCAATAACTCGGATCGGTCAAGACTTCCTGGTATCCGGTCATTCCGGTATTAAATACAACTTCGCCCACGACTGTACCGTGAGCTCCAAACGACCAGCCGCGGTAAGCCGTACCGTCGGCTAGGACTAGGAGAGCGGGTTGTGCTGTAGAAATTGACATGGCATCCTTAAAATAACTGTCGCTTGGTTTCATTTTTACCACTATTCAAGAGTAAATCTCTACCAATAGACTGTTGCTGCTGCTACGATCGAACCATCAAGTCTCACTCAACTATAACGATCGCATCTGCCGTGAATTTACTTTCAAACTTAAAAAAACACCTACTCAAGCCTCAAAACCAACACCAACCGCTACTGGTTTTCACAACCCTTCTGGCTTTAACCGGTTCGATTTTAGTTGAAACTACTGCTAACTCCTCGCGAGTGGTGGCTCAAGAAAGTGAGGGATGCTTCATGCGCAGTTCATCCGGTCAAACTTTTAACTTGAGCCAATCTGTTTGCGGTTTTCTCCCTCAAGAATTGACTCCCGCTACTTCGCCTGCTGCTAAGGGAGTGTTTCAGGCTAAAATTAAACGCAGGGAAGCTAACATTCCGGTAATAGAAGTTACCTTTAATGGCAAACAAAAGTTTGAGATGATGTTAGATTCTGGAGCGAGCGGCACGGTAATTACACCTGCAATGGCTGCTGCTTTGGGAGTTGTTCCTAAAGGAACGGTGCAGGTAAAAACTCCTAATGGAGAGGCTACTTTTGCTACTGGAACGTTGAGTTCTATGGAAGCAGGAGGTTTGGCAGTTAAAAATTTAGTTGTCACGATCGCCCCTGCGTTGGAAATTGGGCTGTTAGGTAACGATTTTTTTGGCAATAAAGACGTAACTATCAAACAAGATACGATCGAATTTCGATCGCGCTCTTAAGACGATCGAACAAGATACGATCGAATTTCGATCGCGCTCTTAATTAGCTGCTAATCAGAAAGCTCAAGATTTTTATTTACAGCAGATTGCAGGTTTCTGAAGTTAGTCCGTCGATCGAACAGTCTCGCAAGGACACGGCAATGCCGTGTCCCTACTGCTAACCTATCAATAAATAAGTTATCATTTCTCCTTTCCCTTTCACATCTATAACACCGCGCTTTTCAAAAGAAAATTTATCTTTTAAACGCTCGTAAACAGCCTCTGTTACCTGAATTTTTCCAGGAATCCCGCTAGATTCCATCCTGTTAGCCACATTTACCGTATCTCCCCACAAATCGTAGCTGAATTTAGTTAAGCCGATAACTCCTGCGACTACCGAACCGATATTGATGCCGATGCGCAGGCTAAAATCTCGATGGTTTTTGGCATTGAATTGAGCCACAGCTTTTTGCATATCTAAGGCCATTATTGCGATCGATTCTGCGTGATTTGCTGAGGGTTCCGGCAAACCGCCAACGACCATGTAAGCATCGCCAATTGTTTTGATTTTCTCCAAACCGTGGTGGATTGATAGTTGGTCGAACTGACTGAAAATTTGATTGAGAATTTTTACTGTTTCTGACGCGGTTTGACTGCTGGCAAAAGTGGTAAATCCCACCAAATCGGCAAACAAAACGCTGACATCGGCAAAACTGTCAGCAATAATAGCCTCTCGATCCTGCAATCTATCGGCGATCGGTTTTGGCAATATATTTAATAGCAATTCTTCTATTTGTTCTTTCTGAAACTTCGTTGTTTCCAGCAGCAACCGAGTTTCAACTTCTGCCTGTTCCCGATAGGCTATTTCCCGCCGCAGCATCGTATTTTTTTCTCTGAGTTGCAACTCTAATTCTCGCATTCGCAATTGATTTTCTACTCTCGCTACCACTTCTGTAGGTTCAAAAGGTTTAGTAATGTAGTCTACTCCCCCCAAACTAAAACCTTTTACTTTATCAGCTACCTCCACGAGAGCACTGAGAAAAATCACCGGAATCCCCCGCGTGCGTTCCTCTACTTTAAGCTGTTTGCAAACTTCGTAGCCGTCCATATCGGGCATCATAATGTCGAGCAAAATTAGGTCTGGCTGACTCAACTCAACAGCATCCAGTGCTAATTGACCGCTAGTTGCCGATCGCACTTTATATCCCTTTTTGGATAAGATGCGATCGAGCAAACTTAAATTATTCCGACTGTCGTCAACAATTAAGATATTGCCCCTGAATTTTGAAAGTTTAGACGGATTCATAGGCTGGTTATCAATAATAGTTTTTTAGCCCCTGAAAGCTCTCGAACCCAAGTTTCAAGTAAATTGGCTAAAAAATTCCGTTCATCACAAACATAACTTACTTCTAAATTTTTTACCAATAGATTAATCGTATTATTTTGACATCTATATTTAAAAGGGAGTTTTCGATCGCGGACACTAAAAAAATATTTCAGCTCCTCTTGCAGTCTCGGTAGCTAAATTACTTAATAAAATTTACAATATTTTTACAGCTTTGAGACACGTTATTTGATACAATATAAAGTTTACCACAATCAACGTCTCCAACAATGCTAGTAAAGCAGACATGATGCCTGCGGTAAGACTTGCTTTTAAGGAGATGTCCGATCGAGTTTGCTATCGAGTTTGCTAAAGTCCGGGGGATTAAAATAATGAGCGATCGTCCAATTATTCTCGGTATTGTCGGGGACAGTGCAGCCGGGAAAACCACCTTAACGCGGGGCATAGCACAAGTATTGAGTCCGGAAAATGTCACGATTATTTGCACGGATGACTACCACCGCTACGACAGAAAGCAGCGGTCCGAAATTGGGATCACGGCCCTGCATCCCGACTGCAATTATCTAGACATCATGCAGCAACATCTCACTCTGCTGCGCACCGGACAATCTATTCTGAAACCGATCTACAATCACGATACGGGAACTTTCGATCCGCCTGAATACATCCAACCTAAAAAATTCGTCATAGTAGAAGGTTTGCTGGGTTATGCAACTAGAACAATTCGCGATTCTTACGATGTAAAAGTATATCTCGCTCCTCCAGAAGAGCAGCGGGCTCAGTGGAAAATCAAGCGCGATACAATGAAGCGCGGCTATACAGAAGAACAAGTAATTGCAGAGATACAAAAGCGGGAACCGGATTCAGAAGAATTTATCCGTCCCCAGCGCAAATCAGCGGATGTTGTAGTTAGTTTTTACCCCGCAGCAAATGGAGATAGCTCGAGTTTAAACGTGCGTTTGGTACTCAGACCGACGATTCCTCACCCGGATTTTACTAAAATTTTAGATATGGGTAGCGAAACTCTCAAACCGGCAATTCGCTTGGGGCTCGATCGAGACATGGGTAAACCAGTTGATGTTTTAGAAGTAGATTGTCACGCTACTAGCGAACAGGTTAACGAACTAGAAATGATTTTGTGCAACGAGATGCCGCACCTGCGAGGATTTTGCAGCACTCAAGGCAATCCAGAAATTGGCAAACTGATCGGTACAACTGGCGAAGTTTTGCAGAGTTACCCGCTAGCTTTGACTCAATTGCTAGTAGCTTATCACATGATTAAAGCGACTGAATTTTATTGATCGAGGTCGAACTTCATAAATAATTTGTAGGGTGCGCACTGCGCACCTTATTTCCTGCCGAAATTACATAAATTTAGCTAAACAGACGGGAATCCCCACACCATAACACTTCGTTTGGTGTGGGATGAAAGGCGCGTGAGACGAGGATTCCAGATGAGCAAAACTCAACTGTTGAACCTGCAAGGAAACTGGCAAATGACTGGTGGGTGCGGGCAGCATTTCTCCCCGGAAATCGAGAACTGTAACCAGCAGCAGGTAGGCAAGTGCTAAAATTAGAGAAATCACGCCGGTAATAATAGCAATAAATTTTGAACGTTCCATAGTTAGTCTGTTTTAGTTACGGTCGATATTAGTTTAACATCGATCGAATAATACTCAGGCAGTTGGCACTTGCGAGGAATCGCGACAACTAAAACCTTAATTATTTTGCGATGCCTCAAGCAGTCACGCACCTGACAAACAGTTATAGCCGAAGGCAGAAGTCAGAGGAACTCATAGTAACGCTTTGGGCGATCTAAAATGTCAACAGCCGTCGGGTGCGGTTGCTATAACAGCAGATATACGGACATATACGGACAGCCGACATCGCGCTTGGGAAATCAATTATCGACTGCCAACAGTCCCAAAAACCTCGCCCTCCACTTTCAAGTATGGGTAGTTCACCAGTCTTGCCAAATCTCAAATCTCAAATCTAAAATAGTATAATTCCTGTTAGAATCAGGTGCTAGTTATTTTGCTTGCGAAAATGGAACCTGTTACAGATCGGCCGAGTGCGATCGAAAAACCTGGAGTGCCTCTAGTGGTAGAAACATTTAATCTCGGGAAATTCTACCGGACGGGTTTTTGGATGAATCAAAAAATTGAATCCCTCAAAAACTGTACTCTCGCTGTCTCTGCTGGTGAAACTTTCGGACTTTTGGGACAAAATGGAGCGGGGAAAACAACGCTGCTGAAAACTTTGTTAGGTATAGTAAGGCCGACTTCCGGTTCCGCCCTGCTGCTGGGAAGGCCTTTGGGCGATCGCGCGGTGAAGCAGCGAGTCGGTTATTTGCCGGAAAATCCTTATTTTTACGATTATCTCACGGGCTGGGAATTTTTGCAATTTGCGGCGGGGCTGTTTCAAATTCCGCGCTCCGTTCAGCAGCAGCGAATTCCGCAATTGCTAGACTTAGTTGGGCTAGCGCAGTCGGCGGCTTTGAAAAAACAATTGCGCCAGTATTCTAAAGGAATGCTGCAGCGGATCGGCATGGCTCAAGCATTAATTAACAATCCAGAGGTAGTCTTTTTAGATGAGCCGATGTCGGGCTTAGATCCGATGGGACGCTATCAGATGCGGGAGATAATTTTATCGTTAAAAAGTCAAGGAAAAACGATTTTTTTTAACTCCCACGTACTTTCAGATGTGGAAAAGATTTGCGATCGAGTGGCAATTTTAGCGCGCGGGGAATTAATCTGTATCGGGGCGATCGACGAACTTTTAGGCAATACAGAAACCTACCGGGTGCATGGAAAAGGAGGTCACTTAAACATCCTGAAAAAATGGATACCCGATCTGGAACTTGACAACGATTTATGGTACGGTCACTTGCGCGGCAATCCCAAAGATTTTCTGGCTAATCTTGCTGCTTCTGGCGGGCAGCTAATCGGTATGAATTTAGCAAAACCGACTTTGGAAGAGTTTTTTATGCAGCAATTGCAAGAAAGGGGGATTTATTCAAGCAGTTAATTGCTGGGGCGATCGAACCCCCGACAAACCTCGTTTTTACCGCTCGTTTAGCTCCGCCTCGCATCCGGGCGCTAACGCGCCGTTTTGCTAAAAACAAGGGCGACTTAAATCCACATTCGGCATCCTCAAGGAGAATCCTACAGGAAGCAACTGGGTTTGGGGTGGAACGTCCGAGAGCAGGGTGAGCATACCATGAAAAGCCCTGCTAGAAGTACGGAGCCCTTAACCCAAATTTTCAGAAAAGCCAAGGAAAAGCTTTGCTAGCTGTAAGTCGCTGGCAATAGTGATATAGTAAAAATACCAGCAAAATATCAGTCCTAGATACAACTGTCACAATTAATAGGGTGCGTCAGTTGGAAAAACCTAAAGTTTTTCAGAGTAAACTTAAAGCTGATGCAGGTTACAAGTTAGTAAATAAATTAATAGCACTGAGACAGTTGCGTAAGTTCTAAATATATTAGATCTCTCCAGAAAAGCTAGTCTCTGACAAGTAAAATTTGCCTCCTAACCCAAATGATTTTATCCGATCCTTCTACAGAGCAATCCTTGCCTTCAAATTCCGATCGCCACCATCACCACGATCCATCGGCCCACCCCCACATCCACAACGAAGAATCTCTGCGACGCTTGGTCAATCGCTTGTCTCGGATTGAGGGACATATTCGCGGTATCAAAACGATGGTGCAGGAAAACCGCCCCTGTCCCGAAGTTTTAGTGCAGGTTGCTGCAGTGCGAGGAGCACTCGATCGGGTGGCAAGAATCATTCTTGACGAACATTTAACCGAGTGTATTGCTAGAGCTGCTAAAGAAGGTAATATTGATAGCGAAATTGAAGAGTTGAAAGCGGCTTTGGATCGGTTTTTGCCTTAAAAAATCTGACTCAAATGCTGTCAGGAAAATTATAGTTTTTTCAGGAAGCGTAATTTCAAAAAGCGTAAAATACCCTCACATAGCAGGTAGGGACGCGACATTGCTGTGTCCTTCCCTGTTTCATCAAGGGGGTAAGTAACAAAGGAGGTGGTATAACTTGGCACTAGGATCGATCGGACGATTTCACGCGATCGTTTTATGCGGAATTTGACGCGAGGCAACTTCTCAGATTCTCGGCACTTTTGCTTTCGCCATACGGTGCCGAGAACCCGACGCAACAGCGACTGCCTAACCTTTTGTCAGCTTAGCTTTAAGTTGATATCGGACTGTCGCGTAGACGGCCTTGTAAGAAGCCTCAATATTGTATTCCTGCTGCAACCACTCTTGAATTTCTCCGTAGCTTCTAAAGCCTTTTTGCGGATCGCTGAGCCTTACTGCTAGACTGGCGCGGGCCAGAGGAGGAATTGCCGGTTTGCGACCGCCACTATGCTTGGTTTCTAACAGTCCTTCGAGTCCTTCGGCTCGGTATTTTCTCAACCATCGCTGCACGGTAATTCGATTTACCCCGATCGTTAGTGCTAAGTCTTTAACTGTCTTAACTTGAGAGATTTTGAACAGGTACAGTGCTTGAATTTTTTGGAAGCCGCTAGCCGTTTTTTGTTCGGTTAATAAGCTTTTGAGTTCATCAATCGTTTCTACAATGTTAAGTCTACATACTCCAGCCATATCATTTACCTCACGGTGTTTCGCGTTATTCAATAGTTGTGTTGACAGGGAACCTACTTGTACTCCCGGCCTGCATTTGATTTTTCGCTTTGAGTCGGGTCCAGTAAAAAAGAGTAGATTGCACTAGGCGACGAACTCAAAGTCTTTGCTAATACCGATATCGGTTAATTTATTAATTCCGATATTAGCGACAACCCTTTCACGGTGAAAGGAAACGGTTGATTAATTTATGTTAGATATCAACCTTGGTTTCCTGGGAAGTCTTAATAGTTTTTGCTAATTTATTAGCATCTTAGTCATTAGCTGAATGCACAAAATAGTTGATGTCTGTAATGTAAATGCTTCCGGTAATTTGATGTGAATCTGTAATTTCCAGCTCATTTTCATACCGACAGATTTTCCAAGAATAGCCTGCTGTATCTATGCGGTTACCTGTTTCATAAATTATGAGATATCAGCATTATGGCTACTATACAATGCGCGCAGAGTGAGACTTAACTCTGTAATTTTGCGAGCTACCAATATCTGTGAAATTACTTGGTCGATCGCGAATTTCAGTAAAGCACGCAGGAAGTAGCATTGTCAATTCTTCGACTGTACAGTACCACTATC
>JBOFTL010001340.1:0-4538 GCA_051652045.1 Microcoleus sp.
ATTCGATTGAAAAATACGACTTTCAGGACCCAATCAAATACGACCCTTCCCTCAATGACGGGAAAGGTGGCATTGTGTTTGGGAATGGTCGTCTGGAATGGCTGCATCATGCCAAGAAAGCGAGTCAGGCCGCACCCCGTGGTATCCGGGAACAAGATGGCGAGTGGTATGTCCCGGTCTTGTTTGGGGTTGAGTTTGCGACTGAAGAAGAGGCGATCGCATTTTCAATCTCGCATAACCTTAGTCCGTTGTGGGGGGCGGATGGGCTGACCTTTTTGGATTCTGTGAAGTTGTTTGATCAGGATTTGTTGAAGGTGCAGTTGACCGAGTTAGCGGATATATCGATTGATTTGTTGCCAGTGGGGATTGATGGGAACGATTTGGATTTAATGCTGGGGTTGGATGGCCCTGGCATAGACCCTGATGCTGATGATATGTGGAAAGGTTTGCCTGAGTTTGAGCAAAATAATGAAGAGGCAAAGTATTCGATTAAAGTCAATTTCTATAGCGAAAATGATATTGCTGAGTTTGCTGAATTGGTTGGGCAAACAGTAACAACTAAAACCAAAAGTATCAATTTCCCATACATTAAGCCAGAAAAAGGATTTGAGTGCATAAATGAATCCTAATTATCCAGTATATGTCATTTCAAAAGGTCGCTGGGAATCACGGCTTACTGTTAAAGCATTAGAAAAATGCAAGGTACCATACAGTGTCGTGATTGAACCACAAGAGTATGACCAATATGCAAAGGTTGTAGACCCCAAAAAGATTAAAGTATTGCCATTCAGTAATCTAGGTCAAGGTTCAATTCCAGCAAGGAACTGGGTTTGGGAAAATTCAATTGCTTTAGGCTTTAAGCGGCATTGGATTTTAGATGACAATATCAGAGCTTTTTATAGGCTCCATCAAAATAAGAAATACTATATGAATTCAGGCGATGGATTTCATGCAATTGAAACATTGGCAGACCGATATACAAATATCGCATTGTGCGGAATGCAGTATGGAATGTTTGTGCCTGCAAAACAGAAAATAAAACCATTAACGTTGAATACAAGGGTTTATTCTTGCATTTTGATTCAAAACAATATCCCATATAGATGGAGAGGGCGATATAACGAAGACACAGACTTAAGTTTAAGAGCACTAAAGGATGGATTTTGTACTTTTCTATGCAATGCTTTTCTCGCAGAGAAAATAGCAACGATGAGATTACATGGTGGAAACACTGATGAGCTATACAAGCAGAATGATAAATTCGATGGTCGGCTAGAGATGGCGCGATCGCTTCAGCGACAACATCCTGATGTGACTCAGGTTGTATGGAAATGGAACCGATGGCAGCATGAAGTTGACTATAGTCGATTCAAAGCAAATCGGCCCATCTTAAGGGATGGTGTCGTAATTACAGATGAGCCGATCAACTATGGGATGAAGCTAGTCAGGAAACAATAGTCAGAGTCTCTGGCCTTGCCGATGTGACCGGATCTTTGATCGCATGATTATCGCGATCGCCTGCATCAATGAGTTTTTGCCGCTCTTCCCACCGCACATAGACGACTGGCAGCACGACACCATTAAACTTTCCCCAATGCTTTGGCCGTGGCACAATCACCCCATGCCAGCCGTTTTCGTTTGTCACGCGATCGCCGATGTTCATGGGCTACTCCTAGGATTTTGCAACAAAACATTTTGCTTCTATGTCAAGCCCATCAACGATGTAGCTAACTGACTGCCAATAATAGACTTTTCCCCATTCGTTCGTTGCTGAATACTCTGTGACCTTTGGGGCGGCGGCGACAGCCTTACCCATCCGATTCTTATCGTTGTGGGCATCAAAAATAAGCGCAACTTCCCCATGCTGAACTTTGACTGAATCCAGAAGTAGCGCTTCTAAGCTTTCTGTCGAGTCATCGTTATTAAAAGCAATCCCAGCCAATCTCAATTGGCGCTTTATGGTTACTCTGTATTTTGCAATTCGCTGAATCTGGTTTAGTTCTCTAGCTGTCATTTGCCGTTTCCTTTACTTGCTCTACTCTTATATCATCCATGATTTCCTGGATAATGTCAAGCATTTCCTAGATATATTTTATGGCGATCGCTTTTTGATCACCAGGTCGTACCCCATGGCGTTGAGGAATGTTTCAAGGTCGCGCCACATTACGGGCGGCACTTCGATCCAGTTGCGAATTTGTTGATGGTGGGTCTTGAGGGGCTTCCCGGTTTGGGCAGACAGGATTTTAGCTGCACCATAAGGGACTAGGTTCTGTTCGTCAAGGATTTGTTGGATGTTGATCATGATTTTGCTACTTCCTTATCTCTAATATTTGACATCAAGCGTTTTTGTCAATTCCCAAGCAAAGACTTTGCGTAATTCGCGGCCACTCCCACCGAATTGAATCCTCGGCAAATCTCAATCATGTTGCCAGAGTCCAGATCTCGAAACCCAGAGCAGATGGAGCCCTTTGGGTCTAAGAAGACGAACGAATCAAGGCCATCTTCAAGATTTGAAAAATACTCAATGTACTCAGGTGCACAATTTACGTTCGCTTTCATGGGTCCGTTTCCTCTACTTGCTCTACATTTTCAATTGTCAAGCATTTCCTAGATAATGTCAAGTATTTCCTAGATATATTTTTCAGAATTCCCCAACACAATGCTACGAAAGGGCTTGCGCGATCGCCTGCCCGAAAAGTAGACTAGAGGCGATTGGATTACAGGTGTTTATGTCGAACCCTAAAGAGGTCAGTGCCGAAGTTAAGGGGGAACGGAGGCGAGAGGCACAGAGAAGAAGGGGATTGCCTCGACCCTCGTTTGTCGGTCCATATTTGCAGGAATTAGGAACCATCCCGCCATTGGTTCGAGAGCAATCGCTACATGGAGAATAGCGAGAGCGCAAGATGCCCCTAACCCTGCCCAAGACAGCGCTTAAAGCGATCGCAGATAGAGTTGCGATTGTGAATGAAGCCCCTATTAAAATTAATTGGGCACCAGATCCAGGAAACAAACCACAGCAGGAGGCTTATTTGTCCCCGGCGGATCGCCTGTTTTATGGCGGTTCCGCCGGGGGCGGTTGAGGCAAATCTGACCTTATCCTCGGCTTGGCGTTCACTGCTCATCAAAACTCAATCATCTTTCGTCGTGAGTATCCTCAGCTCAAAGGCATGATCCGGCGCTCAAGAGCGATCGTCAAAGGGCCGGGGTATAACACCATGGAAAAGACCTGGACCCTGCCAGGGCGAATTTTAGAATTTGGTGCGATTCAATATGAGAAAGATGTTGAAAAGTACCAGGGGCGCGATCATTCGCTCAAGGCGTACGATGAGATCTGCCACTTCACCAAATTCCAATTTGAATTTACATCAGGATGGAACCGCTCCGCGACTGGTGAGCGGTGCCGAATCGTTTGCACAGGAAACCCACCGACTACACCAGAAGGGCAATGGGTGCGGGAATATTGGGGGCCATGGCTAGACAAAACCCATGAGCTATATCCATACCCCGCTGGCGAACTGATTTGGTATATTTCAGCCAATGGGGAGGATCGAATTGTGCAGAAGGGGGGCGATCGCCCTGCCCCCATGGATGTTGAAATTGATGGGCAGATTGAGAGCGTTACCCCACACAGCCGAACCTTTATCCCTGCAAGTCTTTCAGATAATTCGTACCTAGCCAAAACCGGATATCGCTCGGTGTTACAGGCATTGCCGGAGCCATTGCGATCGCAGATGTTGCATGGCAAGTTTGACCTAGATTGGGATGATGACCCATGGCAGGTTGTCCCTAGTCAATGGGTTGAAGCTGCCTTTGCTCGATGGGAAAACTCATGTCCACTCAAGACCCCGCTTTCTTGCTTGGGGGTGGATGTTGCGCGAGGCGGGAAAGACCAAACCATAATTGCAGGACGACGAGGCAACTGGTTTGATGAGCTGAAAGAATATCCAGGGAGTACCACGCCAGACGGTGGAGCAGTGGCGGCACAGGTGGCCAAACACTGGGAAGAGGGATGCGGCATCAATATTGACGCGATCGGTGTTGGCACCAGTGTTTATGACATCCTGAAAAACACCTATCCCAAAGTGCAGGCGATTGGGGGTGGGGAGAAGTCCAGGAAAAGCGATCGCAGTGGCAAGCTGGCATTTTTCAACAAACGCTCTGAAATTATTTGGTTACTGAGAGAGGCGTTAGACCCTGAGAATGGTTCTCACATTGCTTTACCCCGAAACTCGAAACTTAAGTCTGAATTATGCTCAGCCCGTTGGTCATTGGTTCCCCCCACCGCAGGCGATGAGTCAAAAAAGGGACGGATTAAGGTCGAATCCAAAGAGGATATCGTAAAACGCATAGGCCGCTCTCCCGACAGAGCCGATGCGATCGCCTATGCTTGGGCCAATCAATTAGAGGAGTTTGTGCCCATTGAGTATGCGATTGACGTCCGTGACATTACACCGAAGGTGCCGGAAATCACGCCGCCTAAGTTTGCGATGCCGAGGCGGAGTCACAAGGGTTGGCGTTAACCAAATTCAAAATATCTT
>JBOFTL010001341.1:0-7115 GCA_051652045.1 Microcoleus sp.
CTCGTCTCGTCATCCACCCAATCGCTCCCAAGATCTACGATTGTCGGATGGCGATCGGGTGGAATCCTCACCTCGCGCGGCTTTCATCCCACCCCAAATCAAAGATTATGGGCTGGGGATTCCCGCCTGTCTAGCTAAAAAGGAGTTCGATCGTGCAGAAAATCGCACTTGACACTATCACTGAAGCCGTCATTAATCATGGCGATCGCGGCAAATCTCACCCGCGACTCTATGAGATTTACACGAGCTTGGTTCGACATTTGCATGACTTTGTGCGTGAGGTGAATCTGACTGAATCAGAGTTGCAGCAGGGACGTAATTTTCTCAACCAGGTAAGTCATCACACTCAGGAGATTCCCACTGGAGAGATCCATCTGTTGACGGATCTACTAGGGATCTCAGAGTTGGTAGAACTGCTGGACAATGCTCATCGCGGCACAGAAACCAATTTAGAAGGACCTTTGTATGTGCCGAATGCACCAGAACGGCAGATGGGCGATCGCTTGGGTATCGATCCAGAAGGAGACTCACTTTTCCTGTCAGGCAGGGTTTTAGATTTGAACGGTCAACCGATCGCCAATGCTCTGATTGATGTTTGGCAACCCAATTCCAAAGGATTATATGATGTCCAAGAGCCATCTCAGCCGTTGGGGAATTTTCGCGGACGTTTCAAAACGAACAAGAGTGGAAAGTATATGTTTGAAACCGTCGTGCCACTAGGTTACAAAGTGCCAAGCAGTGGTCCATGTGGCGAGTTGCTGGGACTCTTGGGACGGCATCCCTGGCGGGCGGCTCACATCCATTTCAAACTCAGCGATCCGGAGTACACTCCACTGACAACACAAATTTTTATTGCTGGCGATCCTCACCTGGATTCAGATACAACCTTTGCCGTGCGATCGGCGATCGTTCAATTGCAAAAGCACGAAGCACTAGACGAACTCAAGGCACACAATCAAAGTAAACCGTTTTACACGACTGAGTTTGATTTTGTGTTGAAACCCGCTACTCTCTAGCGGAGAATCATCAAGCAATGGTTGCACATTATGTCTACACCATCAATCCAGAACAATCTGCTAATTGGCGTTTGGAAGTTAATTTCTGCAACTGCCATTTACGCTGATGGAACGGTGACTCCAGACGTGTATGGAACTCATCCGGTTGGCTACATCACTTACACATCAGATGGTCACATGATGGTGATGTTTTCTAGGAGCGATCGCACACCGCTGAGTCAGGAGGTCAGATCGCCGCTGACTCCCCAGATGCAATCCTTACCTGTGGAAGAGCTTGCTCAAGCATTTACAACATTCAATGCTTACGCTGGAACTTATACGTTGAGTGGCAACACAGTAACTCACCAGATCGAAATTGCATCAATTCCTAATCGCGTTGGTACAACGTTAGTTCGCACCTTTACTCTGAATGAGAGCCGACTAACGCTCGTGACGCCGCCAGTCTTGAGTGATGGTGTTGAAGCGGTTTTTGAGCTGCTGTGGGAACGCATATAGCAAGGGGAGTTCGTTGTCGATAACGAAGTAGAGGCAAGTACGATCACTTTTCACTCACTGAAAACGTCGCTATCCAATGTCAAAGGTGTTTGGTTGTCGATGAAATATGAAATTGCTCAAATGTTGAAACAGGGAAGTGGTGCGATCGTCAATATGGCATCTGTGGTTGGAGTCGTCGCACTTCCTAACATACTCCTCTACACCGCGAGTAAACATGCGGTAGTAGGCTTAACCAAAGCTGCTGCGCTCCAATATGCCAAAGCGGGTATTCGCATCAATGTCATTGCACCAGGGGCAATCCAAACAGATATGTTTGAAGCAGTTACAGATGAAGCCAAAGCTTACTTGACAGGACTTCACCCGATCGGACGAATTGGAACACCGCTCGAAGTTGCCAATGCAGTTTTGTTTCTATCATCTGACCTGGCATCGTTCATCACAGGTGAAACATTGATGGTCGATGGTGGGTATGTAGCGCAGTAGGCGATCGGCAGTGCAAAACGTTTGATACAGGGCTTCAAGCAACTCACTGGAGTAGCACCGAAATAGTTTTGCTAACAACCTAAAAAAACTCCATAAGAATCTGCAAGAAATTGAGTGTTGGAACTGGCTGCACTCCAGATAGCGAAGTGGTTAAGCATCAGTAAATAGCGCCACGATCGCCTGAAACACCTTGTTTGCAGCGATCGTCAACATCGTTTATTTGCGCTGCACTACTTAGTAAAAAATGACCTTGAACAAATTTGAATCAAAAAGGAAACAAACCCATGAACAATACCATTGACACAACGATCGATCCCAACAACGCCGTGATGCTGCCGATCGATCGTCAGAGCGGACTCTTCCAACTTGTGCGTGACATCGAACCCCCAGTCCTCCACGCCAATGCCACCCCAATGCGCGGTATGTGCCGTGCGGAGAAGACCTTACAGGAGTAATGAAATGCAAGACAATCAAACAATCAACGCAACAGAACAGAGCCGCCGAGACTTTGCTGGGCGCGCTGGTCGAGCAGAGTTTGACGTCATCATCGTCGGTGGCGGATCTGCCGGCGCAGTGCTAGCCAATCGCCTGAGTGCCGATCCAGCTCGCCGTGTCTTGCTGATCGAAGCGGGCAAGGCCTATCCCCCAAACGCCTACCCTGACCCAGTCCGCCGCCAGGACCTAGTGGGTGGCGATCCGCAGCATGACTGGGGCTTTTACAGCGAGCCTGGCGTGCTGGGCAGAAGGCTTCAGCTCAACCGCGGCAAGGTGCTGGGTGGCTCGTCTGCCATCAACGGTGCAGTGGCGATGCGGGTGCCGAAATCCGACTACGATCGCTGGGCAAAGGCGCATGACCTCGATGCCTTGAGCTGGCAAAGCTCGCAGGCATTCTATCGTTCGCTGGAGCGTACCTCCGGCTCTGGCGGCGAGGGCCGTGACGGCCCCGTCCCGATCCACCAGCTCGGCGATGAGGAAGTCTCCGACCAGCATCGCGACTTCATCGCGTCGGCACTGGCTGCGGGCTACGAGCACACAGCGGGTTTCACGACCGAGCAGCCGCTGGGCGTTGGTCCGTATGTGATGAACACCCGCATGGGTGTGCGGCTCAACACGGGAATGACCCTGTTGGGCGATGCGGTGCGCGCCCGGCCCAATCTGACCATCCGCGACGAGACCCTGGTCGATGCCGTGTTGGTGGAGCAAGGCCAGGCCCAAGGCGTCCGACTGGCTGGCGGCGCGATCGTCCTAGCCGGTGAAGTCATCCTGTCAGCGGGCACCTATGTCAGCCCGGCGATCCTGATGCGTTCCGGCATTGGCCCCTCTGAGGTGCTGCGAGGCCTTGACATCCCGGTCGTGTCCGATCTGCCGGTCGGTCGCCGTTTACAGGATCACCCAATGGTCCCGACCGTCTGGTCGATTCGCAAGGAAGCAGTAGGCCTTCCGTATCCACCCATCGGCGCAATGCTGTGGACGGCATCCAACCACGCGACGAACGGCGAGGCAGATCTGAACATCAGCACCGCGACCCTGCCCGACGGTGGGCAGACTTCCGACGGCGCGATGTTCCTGCTGTTCGCCGCGCTCGTGAGGCCGCGTTCCGTGGGTTCCCTCACCATCGCCAGCCGCGATCCCTATGCTGCGCCCATCATCGATCTCGGCTTCCTGACGGACAGCAATGACCGCGAGTGCTTGGTTGATGGGGTCGAAGTCATCCGGAACATTGCGCGTCAGCAGCCTTTTGCCGATATGGTGGGTGCAGAACTGGCACCGGGCGCGGCAAATGGCGACCGCGCTTCGATCGACGCCGCGCTCGCGGCCTCTGTGCAGAGCTATCATCATCCGACCTCCACTGTACCCATGGGCGGACCGCGCGATGCCGGAGCCGTGGTGGATATTGACGGGAACGTTCGTGGCGTCAAGAGCCTGCGAGTCATCGATGCCTCGATCTGGCCTGACGTGCCCTCCGTCGCAACGGCTTTCCCAACCATGATGCTGGCCGAAAGCATCGCTGCCCGGATGGCCTAAGAGAAGTACGCAATCAGTGAAAGCAACCCCGCCCGAAAGAGCGATAGCTATGAGATTTGCCGCAGGGACAAGTCAGCAGCATCAACCCCAACTTGGACACAATCACATGAAACCAGATCATCCCACAAGCGACACCGCCGCACCCGCACACACGCAAGACGCTGACAAGGGTCTGACCGCAGCGCAATTGCTGAAGCGCAGTCTGGACACTTTCCTAGCCAAAGATATTAAGGGCTGGGCTGAACTCTGCGACGAAAACGTCGTCGTCGAATTCCCCTTCGCGCCCGACGTGGCATCCAGAAAGCTGGTGGGCCGAGCGGCTATCTACGAGTATTTGAAGAACTATCCCAGCGTCATCGACGTGCAGCGGACTCCCACGCTGAAGATCTTTGCTACCGATGATCCCAGCATGGCCATTGCCGAGTGGAGCGTGTCGGGCCAGGTGATCGGTAACGGCAATCCCTATGAAATGAGCTACGCCACATTTGTCACGTTCAAGAACGGGCTAATCGTCACCTACCGCGAGTACTGGAACCCGATGGTGTTCATGGCAGCCATGAGCGGCGCAAAGTTCTGAGGTCGCAAAAGGAGATTGCCAAATGAGTCTCAAATTCAGACAACGAAGGCTCATTTGGTGCACTGTGAGCACGAAAGGATTCTTGTCGTTCTGAAGCGATGGACGCAATGGATGCTTGCCCTATCTCGAAGTCTGCTTAACGCAGCATTGTTAAGACGGTGCTCGATCGCTGCATCACAATTGTGATGCAACAGACAAAAACACATTATCAATTTAAAACGGAGAAACCTCTCATGCCTTACATTACCGTTAGTCAAGAAAACTCTGCAAACATTGATATCTACTACGAAGATCTTGGGACAGGTCAACCTGTTATTCTCATTCACGGATTTCCCCTCAACGGTCATTCCTGGGAAAAGCAGGTCTTAGTGCTGCTCAATGAGGGATACCGAGTGATTACCTACGATCGCCGAGGATTTGGTGCTTCTAGCCAACCCTCGTTTGGCTATGACTACGATACCTTTGCCGCCGATCTCAACGCCCTCATGACCAAGCTTGACTTGCAAAATGCTGTGTTAGTTGGCTTCTCAATGGGAACAGGCGAAGTCACGCGATACCTTGGCAAATATGGCTCAGAGCGGGTGCAGAAAGCCGTGCTGATGGCTCCCGTTCCACCGTTTCTGTTAAAGACCGATGATAATCCTGAAGGTGTCGATCGAAGCGTTTTCGATGGCATTATGAAAGCGATCGTTGAAGATCGTCCAGCTTACTTTTCTACGTTTTTCAAAGAGTTTTTCAATGTCGATGTATTGCTTGGCGATCGCATTAGCAATGAAGCGATTCAAGCCAGTTGGAATGTTGCCGTAGGTGCATCTGCAAAGGGAACGTTGGATTGTGTACCTTCCTGGCTGACTGATTTCCGTGATGATTTGCCCCGCATTGACGTACCAACTCTGATTATTCATGGCGATGCCGATCGCATTTTACCGCTTGAGTCCACTGCAGCAAGACTCCCAAAGCTGATTAAAAACAGTCAACTTGTGGTCATTCCTGGCGGGCCGCACGCCATCAATTGGACTCACGCAGATCGGGTCAATCCTGTGTTACTGGACTTTCTTCATCAGAAATAATCAGTGACCTGCTACATTTCTGGCTTGTGAAAAAACTCTGTAATTCATCAGTTTACCAACTTGAACAGCCATGAACGAACCCACAACGATTGTTAACAATGTTATTGGTCTTGCTAAGGAATGAAAATTCAATAATTTCAGCATTTTCACGCCCACCAGCTTTGCAGGCAAAGATTGAAAGATCGACATTGCTTAAGTTATTAAATTGCGATTCCTAAATCGTGAAAAGTATTCAATGTACCAACAATTCTTACCATCTTATGAAACAGAACTAGGATTGTATCTTCGTCCACAACGTCAACTAAGAATGGATCGTACAAAAATGAGTATTCAGCAATTAATCACGCCTGAAAAGCACAACTTAGGTGGGTTTAGCGTACAGCGCATCTTACCGAGTGAAACCCTAAAAATGGTTGGACCTTTCATCTTCTTCGATCACTTAGGCCCAGCTATTTTCCCGGCTGGAAAAGGTGTCGATGTTAGACCCCATCCACACATCAATTTGGCGACAGTTACCTATTTGTTTGAAGGAAGCCTTCTGCATAGAGATAGTCTAGGTACAGTACAAGAGATTTTTCCGGGGGAGGTGAACTGGATGACAGCGGGCAAAGGTATTGTTCATTCTGAGCGATCGCCCGAGAGCTTTAGAGAGAAAGAATCTATTCTTCACGGCATTCAGACCTGGATTGCCCTCCCCGAAAGCGCTGAAGAAGTTGAACCCAGCTTTTCACATTATCCAGCGACTGATTTACCGAGGTGGATTCAAACAGGCACCAGCGCGACCTTGATCGCCGGTAGCTACCAGTCTCACCGATCGCCAGTTAGAACCTACTCTCCTATTCTTTACCTAGCGCTCGTTTTCACGGAGGGTAGTCAATTTCAGCTAGCGCCAATCGAAGGTTTAGAAAGGGCAGTCTATAGCGTCACATCCGGCCTATTCTTAAATGGAAAGCCTTTAGAGCCATATCGTCTAGCCGTTTTAGCGCCGGATGAATCAGTAGATATCCGTGCAGGGGCTGAGGCAAAAGCAATGATTATTGGCGGGGCACCATTGGGCGATCGCACAAAGGACTGGAACTTTGTGTCAAGCCGCTCAGCGCGTATCGAGCAGGCAAAACGAGATTGGCAAGACCGCCGCTTCCCGGCGGTTCCCGGTGAAACTGAATTTATTCCACTCCCCGATAATTTAGATCGCGGTAGTAGCGCGACCCCTCTGAGCTGACGATGCTTAGGCGTTCTTTGCTGAGCGAGAGAACAGCAGCTTAACTCGTACCCGGTTGCAGCAGGCGATGCGAGTGTGTTTAGCAAGTCATGGGAATTTCGCCCCATCAGTATGTGATTCAACAGCGAGTGGAGAGGTTTCCTCTACGATACCTTTGCAGCAGATTTGAACGTTGGACTGTGTACCTTCCTGGCTGACTGATTTTCGCGACGATCTGCCCCGTATTG
>JBOFTL010001342.1:0-3641 GCA_051652045.1 Microcoleus sp.
GAAACCCAACATTTCTAGGTTGGGTTGACGCCAGGAAACCCAACATTTCTAGGTTGGGTTGACGCCAGGAAACCCAACATTTCTAGGTTGGGTTGAAGCCAGGAAACCCAACATTTCTAGGTTGGGTTGACGCCAGGAAACCCAACATTTCTAGCTTGGGTTGACACCAGGAAACCCAACATCAAAAATCGATGGTTTTGTTGGGTTTCGCAAAGCCTCAACCCAACCTACTAACTACTGAGAACTAGAATTTTCTAATTCTTCTCGCAGCACTTGTCGGTAAACTCTCGGCAAACTCGAACTCAGAGAATTCGTCTCAATTCCATATCCCAAACTCGTCCAAGTTCCCGACAGCATCCGCAAGACATCAGTCAATCTTTCCTCCCGCAACATTTGAGAAATATCAGCTTTCCAAAACTTACGATCGCTCAACCAAGCATACACTACAGCATCCTGATATTCCGGTTCAAAACTGTAATCTTGCCACCATACAAAATTACCCGGCTTAGGATGATAGCGCTTCGCTTTATCCTTCCAAGTCGAACTCAAAAATTGATATCTTCCCGCCGCTGTCGTGCATTTCCCCCGATTCGGGCCGTTAACAATCCTCACGCACCAATCGGGATGGCGGCTCAAATCTAAGATGTATTTGCCACCGTAAACAACATGATAAGGTCGAGAAACATTCGACTCGCTAGCAGAAATAGTCCGCATCAAAGCTCGAATGTAAGGATCGCCCCCGCGCATCACCAGCGGCGGCTTTTTCTTTACCTCGCCGGTTTGGCCAGACAACAATTGAGTTCCCCGCAAATTGATTGCTAAAAAAACAGCACCACTAATAACAGCAGCAATTGATAGCATAAATCCGAGGATTTGCAATTCCGATCTCTTTAGCAAACCTCCTGTTTGGCGGCGGTATTTTTTAGCTTCAAATACAGCCATTTCTTCCATTTCTGCAATTTCAGCTAATTTTTTTGCTACCCGCATCCGGCGCACCCGGAAATCGTATTGATATATCGGTGCTGCTAATAACGTTAAACTCGACAAAGCTGTCCCCAACCTGACTAACCAAAAATCATATTCACCCGCGATCGCCACATTTGTTAAAGTCGTTATATTAGTTAGTAATTGAACGGGATCGATCGAACGTGCCGGCCAATAATAAATTGCCAGTTGCACCAGCATTCCCAAATGAAATGCTATAAATAAGACAACTAAAGCATTCAAGCCTTCCTGTAAGTGCGATCGCAAACCTGTGCGCCGGCGCTTGAATTTGCGCCCGATATGCCACCGTCCCGGTAGCATCATTAGTAAGGGATTTAAAATTTTGACGGCAACAAAGTGGCAGAGAAAGAATAAAGGTAATTGTACCAGCCAAGCTCCCAGCAACAGCATTAGAAAGCTGATATCGTCGCTAACAAACGAAATTCCCTTGTTGACTGCAAAACTAAAACTCTGAGCGAGAACAAATGCCCTTAACCAGGATATCGGATAGGGAAACCAAACCGGCCACTTGAGAGTTTTCATGCTACAGAAAGGAAATTTTAACGGCGAATTGACAAACTATAAAGATTTTGCCAGATCGGGCGATCGGTTTGTAGTAGGTTGGGTTGAGGACTGTTGGGTTTCATTCTTCAACCCAACCTACTTTCTTGTACGTTTGTTAAACCGCGCCTGCAAACAACTCCCCAAAACTCTTTTCCTGAGCCTCTGACTTCGCCACAATCTCCACGACTTTATTGCGAGAATCCGACTCAAATAGCGCCTCAACACACACTTGGGCTACCTTGGTGCGGGGAATGCTGCCGTCAAACTGTTTGTCCGCCGCAGTCATGACGATCGCATTTGAATTATCCTCATTTTTGAGGCCGCCCGGACGGACGATGGTATAGGTTAAGCCGCTTTTTTGCAAATACTCCTCCGCTTGTTTCTTCCACACCAAAATCAGCCAGAACAAATTCAGCGGATGGAAAAAATTAGAGACGCACAGGGAAGTTACCAGCACAAAATGCTCGATTCCCTTAGCTTTAGCTGCATCAACTAAATTTTTCGTGCCCTCGAAATCTACCTTGTAAGGTGCTGTCGGATCGAAACCGGGGGCTGCACCAGTCGCACACAACACTACCGTACAATCACTTAGAGCTTCGTTCAAAGAAGTTGCATTTAATACATCCCCCGTAACTAACTCTGCCTCCGGCGGTAAAATCTGCCTTGCAGTCTCTAAATTTCGGACTAAAGCGCGCACGGGAATCCCCCGTTTTACCAGCTCTTGGACGATGCGGCGGCCGGTCTGACCTGTCGCTCCTGCTACAAATGCTTTCATATGTTGGGTTATGCTAAACAAGGGTTAATTTTGTTGCGATCGGCAACTAGATCTTTCTAGATTGTAGGGAGAAAACTGTTTTGCCACATCCCCAAGCAGATCGATCGGCCTGTATAACAGGAGATCTAACGGTAACTAACCCCAGCTATCGAGGCATGGGGCTTGAAAGAGGAAGGCTTACCAACTTCTTAATTCAGGACTAAAACAGTGTCTAGCTTACGGGCCTCGAACCCAAACTGAACTATCTGGTGGTGGTACACCATTCATACGTTCTAAAACTAACAATGTAAAGCCGTCCTAAAAGGACGGGGTTTCAAACCCATTTTTATGATGAAGCAAGATTCCGCTGAATACCAAACTGTTGAGGCTTCTGACGAACTTTGGTACCCGGATTCGAGTTGCCGCCAGCCTGACAGTCTAGATGCGGATGCAGCCGAGGAAGTTGAGCCGACTTGGTTTCGCACTCATTTTGAAGATTGTATGGAGATGTATGCGGATGCTGATACCGTAGCAAAGCATTTGCAAGATCATAAAAATTGGTTTTGTCAGTGCGCTTTGCCAATGAAGGCGGAACCTCTCGGAGATAACGGCTACGATTTGTTAATCGGGCGTTTTGGAGCTTTCGGCTATTGTGTTGAAGCGAGAATTGGTTTGGAGTTACTGCCGCCTGACAGCGAAGGTTGCTATTTGATTAAGACGATTCCAGTACCGAATTATACTCCCCCAGGCTATGAAGTTGATTTTCGATCGACCATGAAATTAGAGGAAGTATCTGCCGATAAGTTTGCCGCCAATCTGCCGCAAATCGATCGCGCTCAATTACCGCCTGTAATTACCAATGCTTCGTGGCATCTGGATTTAGCTGTGGCAGTTCGCTTTCCTAAGTTTATCCGATCGATGTCTCAATCTTTAATTCAAAAAACGGGCGATCGACTTTTAGAAAACATTATCAAACAAGTCAACCGCCGCTTGACTTATAAAACTCAGCTCGTTTTTCACGAAAGTTTGGGAATTCCTTTCCCGAAAAAGCGACAGAGGCGATTTTAGATTTTCGATTGTTTTAAAATTGACAGTTGACAATTGACAGCGATGGACTTTGAGAGTTGATAGTTGACAATTGACAATGATGGGCTTTGACAGTTGATAGTTGACAATTGACAATTGACAACGATCGAATCAACTATCAACTATCAATCGATCGACTATCAATCGATCGCGAGCGGGGACGCTCGCACTATAACTCTCAACTCTCAACTCTCAACTCTCAACTCTCAACTGTTTGCCTGCAATTCTAGCAAACGAGCAAACACTTCTTTCG
>JBOFTL010001343.1:0-3094 GCA_051652045.1 Microcoleus sp.
CAACTATCAACTATCAACTAATTGAGGATAGAAATTATGAGCGATCGAGATATGAGCAATTTCTCCATGATGCAGTTATTTCGCATGGAGGCAGATACTCAAGTAGCTGTATTAAATGAAAACATTTTATTATTAGAAAACAACCCGAATTCTCCCACCGAACTCGAATATTTGATGCGGGCCGCTCACTCTCTCAAAGGTGCGGCACGGATTGTGGGAATTGATGCGGCAGTCAAAATCGCTCACGTGATGGAGGATTGCTTTGTAGCGGCTCAATCAGGCTCGATCGCCCTTGATTCACCCGATAAAATAGATGTGATGTTGCGGGCGATCGATGTGCTAGCTCGTATCAGTCAAATACAGGAATCCGAAATAGAAAGCTGGCTGCCCAACCATCAATCTGAAGTTGATAGTTTAGAAGCTGCCATCTTAGCAATTATTAATAATCTAGAATTAGATATCGGCAGTATACCCGAACCATCACTGAGAGAAGAAACCACAACTTTAGAAGCTGAAAATATCCTAAATGTTGACTTAGAAAGTTCTCCAGATATTTCGATCGATGAAAATCAAAACAACGAAAATATTCATCAGCTTGCCGCTCCAACTCAAGAAATATTGTCTGTTGTTGTAACCGAACCGGAAGTCGAGTCTCCCGAAGTTAGAATGGTCAAAGAAGATTTGCCCATGTTAGCTTTATTTTTGGGAGAAATAGAAGCTCAATCGGTACTCTTAAACCAAACTTTACAAGAACTTAAAAACAATCCAGGTCAATACTTAGATCTCGACTCTTTAATCAAAGCAGCTCATTTAATTAAAGGTGCGGGTAGAATAGTTCATTTCAATGAAGTTGTCAAACTTGCCCGTTCTATAGAAGATACATTTGTGGCGCTTCAAAAGCATAGAATTACTTTAAATGGAAACCAAGTTGATACTCTCCTGACTGCCGTTACCGTATTCATAAATATGCGGGAAGTTTCCGAAATCAAACTTGAAGAGTGGCTGTCAGAAAAGGCGGCGGAAATAGATAATATTGCGGCCGCTGTTAATTTAATTCCCGCAGCCGTGAAAGCTCAGCAAACAGCAGTTGCATCACAAACCACGGCAAATAAAGTAACTGCGGCAAAAACCACTCCCGCCCAACAAAAAACAGTAACGGAGCCTGCTAAAAAAGCAGAAAATAGTGCGGCTCTCGCTCCTCAATCTCAGGCCGCACCAGTAAAAGAACGGCAGCAAAAACCTCAAATCGTTCCCGCACAAAAATCTGGTGTTGCTAATCTCAGAGATAGTGCGCCAAAACCGAAAGTGGCCGATCGAGTAGTGCGAGTCAATGCCGAAAATTTAAATCGAATTATGGGTTTAGCAGGAGAGTCTTTAGTAGAGGCAAAATGGTTGCAACCTTTTGCAGACTCGCTGTTAAAATTGAGAAATAATCAAGGACAACTTTACAACTTATTAGAAAAGTTGCAGGAATCTTTAAACGACGGAATGCTGGATCAGCGTGCGGAAGATTATCTCAGCAGCGCGCGCAAAAAAGCCAATGACTGCCGCCATATTTTGTCCGATCGACTTAATGAATTAGAACTTTTTGCCCGCCGTTCTGCTAATTTATCAGATCGTTTGTATCGAGAAGTAATTGCGAGCAATATGCGACCGTTTGCTGACGGCGTTAAGCCTTTTCCGCGAATGCTGAGAGATTTGGCAAGAAAGCTAGGCAAGCAAATTAAATTTGAAGTTTTTGGCAATTCTACTCAGGTCGATCGAGATATTTTAGAAAAATTAGAAGCACCTTTAACGCACATTTTGCGCAACGCTTTAGATCACGGCATCGAACTGCCTGAAGCGCGTTTGGCTGCTGGTAAACCTGCTGAAGGTACGATCCGTTTGGAAGCAGCGCACCGGGGTGGAATGCTGTCAATTACTGTATCGGATGACGGTAAGGGAATAGAACCGGAAAAACTGCGCCAAAAAATTGTTGCTAAAGGCATGATTAATGCTGAAATGGCAGCGAAACTCACAGAACCTGAACTGATGGATTTTCTGTTTTTGCCGGGATTTTCTACTGCGAGTCAAGTTACAGAAATTTCGGGACGCGGTGTCGGTTTGGATATCGTGCAAAGCATGGTGCAGGAGGTGGGCGGCATTCTCCGGGCCGTATCTCAACCGGGAGAAGGCATGAGTTTTCACTTGCAATTGCCGTTAACTCTATCGGTAATTCGGACGCTGCTGGTAGAAATATCGGGAGAACCTTATGCTTTTCCGCTGACTCGGATCGATCGCATCGTGATGGTAAAAAGTTCGGAAATCGCGATCGCAGAAAACCGACAGTATTTTAATCTTGACAATCAAAACATCGGTTTGATAACTGCTTATCAAGTGTTGGAATTACCTGCACCGCCCCACAAAATGGACTTACTACCCGTAATCATTGTCAGCGATCGATCGAGCAGTTACGGTTTAGCTGTTGATAAGTTTCTTGGCGAACGCGATTTAGTTGTCAGACCTTTAGATCCGCGTTTGGGTAAAGTCGCCGATATCAGCGCCGCCGCTTTTATGGAAGACGGTTCACCGGTGCTAATTATTGATGTCGAGGATATGGTACGATCGACCGACAAACTGCTCAGTGCAACTCGCCTGACTAAAGTCAGTCAAACAGAAGAAACAGCAGAATCTGCAATTCGCAAGCGCGTTTTGGTGGTAGACGACTCGATTACAGTCAGAGAAGTCGAACGCAAACTTTTAGAAAATAAAGGATATGAAGTCGAAATCGCAGTTAACGGGATGGACGGTTGGAACGCTTTGCGAACGGGTCAGTTCGATTTGGTCATCAGCGATGTTGATATGCCGCGCATGACGGGAATTGAGTTAGTCAGTCAAATCAAAAATCATGCAACTTTAAAGTCAATCCCTGTAATTATTGTATCCTATAAAGACCGCGAAGAAGATCGCATCAGAGGCCTGGAGGTCGGAGCGGATTACTATTTAACTAAAAGCAGTTTTCATGACGACACTCTGTTAAATGCAGTAATTGACTTAATTGGCGAACCTTGAAAACATAGATTTTAACAATGACAGTTAACAATTAAACACATAT
>JBOFTL010001344.1:0-3271 GCA_051652045.1 Microcoleus sp.
TAAAACATACAGCCGTCCCCATCGGGCCCAAACAGTTATGAATTTTGTCTTCATACCCGTCAATATTCCCATCGCAGAATTTGCCAAATAAATGCGAACCGGGGATAGTTTGAGTCGGCCCGTTTTCGGGTGATAAAACATCGGTTAGGTAATAGTTAACTGTAAAAGCTAGAACGTTCAAACGAATATTTGTCAGCGGTTTACCGTCCACAGAAAGAACGTGAGGTGTATCATCTTGATGCCAGCTATTGTTTGCTAAGCCGTTGCTTTCGGGAGGAATCTTAAACGAATTGTTGTGAATGACATGAATGACATTAGCCCCAGGAATGCCATTTGAAATCGCATACTCAACACCATTAGCGCGACCGATTAACTGTTCCGCAAAAGAGACGATCGGTTCTAGGGCAAATAAGTCTAAATTAGCCTGCGATCGCTCGAACATTCGCTTGATAATTTTCCGATCCTTATAGCCTGAATCCGTAGCAATCTGTAAATCTCGATCCAAATCGTGCCTCAAAACTTCGCATTGTTGCGGTGTTAAAACTTTCGGGATGACGAGGAAGCCGTTGGCGTGAAAAAAGGCAATCCATTCGTCAATCTGTTCTGGTGTGGGAGATTTTCCCGCTAAATATTCAGGCATAACTCGCGGTAATCCAACTCTGTATTACTATCGTAACACAGGCTGCGATCGGAGTGCTGATTTCAGGTGTTTGTCGCCACACGCCAAATTTAAGAAACCGGGTTTTTTGTTAAATTATCGCTGGTAGCGAAAGATGCTGGAAAAAACCCGGTTTCTCGCAGCACGCCAAATTTAAGAAATCGGGTTTTTGGTAATTCATCATCGAAAATCGCTGTTCACAACCATCACCAAAATCCCCTCGCATACCCGCAAGTCCGGCATTAGTTTCAAACCCCCGTCTTATAGCGAAAGTCCTCTGGAAGAGGACTGAAAAGCAGGTTCGATCGACAAATATGCAAGGATTTTGGAGGACTCTTCAGTCGGTTTTAACCGACTTACGCTATGAGACGGGGAATTGATTCCCCGGCGGAATTTGGGAGAAACGAACAAAATGAATCAGCCGCAAACATCACAGAAACCGGGTTTTTCATTAAATTGTCGCCTTTAGCAAAAGATACTCGAAAAAACCCGGTTTCTCGCCACAACCAAAATTCATCAGCGTTCATCAGCGTACATCCGCTATCATCTGCGGTTCAAAAACTCGGTTTCTCGCCACTCCGCACATTACAATTTAGGAACCTTAGATCCAGAGATTGTCATTCAATCAAACAGAAACAAACCCGGATTTACGTGAAAAAACTTTCCCAAAGCCTCGGCTTGTTTTTTGGTAATTTCTAGCTGACCTTTAACGATTTCAGTGACCATCTCAATTGTGCCAATAATTTCTACTAAGTCTGCTGGTTCTAAACTCCTAGCATCCATCAAATGCAAAAGTCTTGAGTGGGGAGTTGAAGCATTTAATTGATAATGAGTTTCTTCAAAATCCTCAATTAGTTTGACTAGGAGTTCTAGTAGTGTATCTTCTTCGGGAGTTAGATTGTTCCGAGATAGCAAGCTTTCAACAATTTCTAAAAATATCTCGTTTTCATCTTCATTTTTGATGATGCGAGGTTGATATTGAGATAGCAAGCTGCTGTACCTGTCGGAGTCAAACATTTTGCGATCGATCGGATGTTTTGCAGATATCTAATTTTATCAAATTTAAGTGCGATCGCGCATTCCGGCCAAAATTCCCGCCGCCAAAATCCTCTTGCATACCCGCAAGTCTGCCGGGGGTTGAAAACCCCCGTCTCATAGCGAAAGTCCTCTGGAAGAGGACTGAAAAGCAGGTTCGATCGACCAATATTCAATAATTTTGTAACATTATTCAGTCGGTTTTTAACCGACTTACGCTATGAGACGGGGAATTGATTCCCCGGCGGATTTGGGGACAAACAAACAAAACGAATCAGCCGCAAAGATCGCAGAAACCGGGTTTTTCGTTAAATTGTCGCCTTTAACAAAAGATACTCGAAAAAACCCGGTTTCTCGCCACAACCAAAATTCATCAGCGTTCATCAGCGTACATCCGCCATCATCTGCGATTCAAAAACCCGGTTTCTCGCCACCCCGCACATCCATGCGAAAAAAACTTGCCATCGCCCGCCCCAAACAGATGAGTTTTAGCGATAATAAATTAATAGAGCGAACTATCCCAAATCCCAAATCGTCATGAATTCCGATCGCCAACAAGCTTATCTCAATCTAATAAATCGACTGCTAAATAGTCCCAGTGGCGAAGAAGCCCAGATATTGAAAACTCACCCGGAATTGCTGGATGATGGCTTGGTGGCGGCGATGCTCAAAGTGGCGGATAATCTCAGAGAATTTGGGAAACTAGATAATGCTAATCGGTTGATGAATTGTGTAGGGATACTGATTAAGATGAATGATAACACCTCATTGGCAGTCACGCGATCGGCCGAAGCAGACAAACTGTTAGAACAAGGAATTCAGCAGTTTAACATCAGTCAATTTCGAGAAGCTTTGCAGTCTTGGGAAGAGGCATTAACTATTTATCGGGAAATAGAAGATCGCCAAGGAGAAGCTAATTCCCTCGGGAATTTGGGCAATGCTTACTATTCCCTAGGTCAATACCAGGGGGCGATCGAATTTTACCAACAGTGTTTAGAGATTTCACGGGAAACAGGCGATCGCGATGGAGAAGCTGCTTCCCTCTGCAATTTGGGCAGTGCTTACAATTCCCTAGGGCAATACCACAGGGCGATCGAATTTTACGAACAGTATTTAGAGATTGTCCGTGAAATCGGAAATCGCAAAATAGAAGCAAGTACCCTCGGCGGTTTGGGCAATGTTTACACATCCCTAGGACAACACGACAGGGCGATCGATTTTATTGCACAGTCTTTAGAGATTTCCCGTGAAATAGGAGATCGCCAAGGAGAAGCTGCTTCGCTCGGCAATTTAGGCGAGCCTTACAATTCCTTAGGGTAATACCACAGGGCGATCGATTTTTTAGAACAGTCTTTAGAGATTGAACGGGAAATTGGAAATCGCCAAGGAGAAGCTGCTTCGCTCGGCAATTTGGGCTTAGTTTACTATTCCCTAGGACAATACCACAGGGCGATCGAATTTCACGAACAGTATTTAGAGATTTCCCGTGAAATCGGAGATAGCAAAGGAGAAGCTACTTCCCTCAGCAATTTGGGCTTAGCTTACAATTCCCTAGGGCAATACCACAGAGCAATCGAT
>JBOFTL010001345.1:0-2351 GCA_051652045.1 Microcoleus sp.
TTGACAGTTGATAGTTGATAGTTGATAGTTGACAGGGATGTTTTTAAACTAGCAATAATATTGTACAGAGCAGTGCCTGCAAAATGCGCCGATCGCCCAATTTGTAAAATAATATTAATTTCCGCCCAATTAGGGATGGCATCCCTCCATAACTTGTGCTAAACAAACAGCGCGATGTCAAAAAGTATCAACAGTTACAGTGTTTAAGAAATTAGGATAAACAGCCGTGAGATTCGATACCTACGATCCGGGTGACTTCTATGATGAACTGTTCATCGACAAAGGACAACCCCGTCCCGAAGCTACTCTTTTAATCCAAAGAATTCACTCTTTATGCGACGGTGAACTCAAACAGCGACATCAGGCGGCACAAGCTGCTTTAATGAAGTTAGGCGCAACTTTCAACGTTTACGGGGGCGATCGGGGGACGGAACAAATATTTCCTTTTGATGTAATTCCTCGGATAATTTCTGCTGCGGAATGGAGTTGGATCGAAGGGGGACTCAAGCAGCGAATTCACGCTCTTAATTTGTTTCTGGCAGACATTTATGCAGAACAAAAAATCATCAAAGATGGCGTAATTCCCGCCGAAATCATTACCTCAGCGACAGGTTATCTGCAAGCCTGCATGGGTTTGCAGCCGCCCGAAGGAATTTGGTGTCACATTACCGGCACGGATTTAGTGCGCGACAAAGACGGCAAGTGGTACGTTTTAGAAGATAATTTGCGCTGTCCTTCCGGCATTTCCTACGTTTTGGAAAACCGCCGCGTGATGAAAAGTACCTTTCCTCAAGTTTTTGCTAAATTAGCAATTCAGCCTGTCGATGATTACTCCAGCCATTTGTTAGAAACCCTGCTAAATTTAGCGCCGGAACACATTCAAAATCCTAACGTAGTAGTGCTGACTCCTGGCATCTACAATTCGGCATATTTTGAACATTCTTTTTTGGCGCAGCAAATGGGGGTGGAGTTAGTTGAAGGACGGGATTTAGTGGTATCGGACGGTTACATAAAAATGCGAACTACTAAAGGTTTGCAGCGAGTTGACGTAATTTACCGCCGGATTGATGACGATTTTATCGATCCTTTAGTGTTTCGATCGAACTCTTATTTAGGAGTTCCTGGATTGATGGAAGTTTACCGCAACGGCCGCGTAGCTTTGGCAAATGCTTTGGGTACGGGAGTTGCGGATGATAAAGTTATTTACGCTTACGTTCCTCAGATAATTAAGTATTATTTGGGTGAAGAACAAATTTTAGATAACGTTCCGACTTATGTATGTTGGGAAGAAAAGCAGTTAGAATATGTTTTGGCTAATTTGGACAAACTTGTGGTCAAAGCAGCTAACGAATCTGGCGGTTACGGAATGTTAGTCGGGCCGCACGCATCGCCGGAAGAACGACAAAGTTTTGCTGAAAAAATTAGCGCGAATCCGAGGAATTATATCGCGCAGCCGACTTTATGTTTGTCGCGAGTACCGACAATTTTTGATGGAGGTTTTGAAGGGTGTCACGTGGATTTGCGGCCTTACATTCTGTACGGCAAGGAGATTTACGTGCATCCAGGAGGCTTGACTCGCGTAGCTTTGAAACGCGGATCTTTGGTGGTAAATTCATCTCAGGGAGGGGGTAGCAAAGATACTTGGGTTTTGTGCGATTGAACTGAGATGCTGTAAGGTGCGCACTGCGCACCCTGATTTAGTAGGCCGTATTTTCAAAGTCTAGATCCCCCCCAGCCCCCCTTAAAAAGGGGGGAGCAAGAGTCCAAAAATTCCCCTTTTTCTCGCGGGGATTTAGGGGACTCTATATTTAAAGGACGAGTTTGAAAACACGCCCTAAGCCTCATGAATTCACAGACATTAATTGAACTGTATTTTTCCACCATTAACTACTTATGTTAAGTCGCGTTGCTGATTCGATTTACTGGCTCAATCGTTATGTCGAAAGAGCCGAAAATATTGCCAGATTTGCCGATGTAAACTTCAATTTAATTCTCGATTCTCCTGCAGGTATCACGCAACAGTGGGAACCTTTAGTGCGGACAACGGGAGATTTGCCGCTATTTCAAAAACGCTACGGCGAAGCAACTGCTGAAAATGTGATTCAATTTCTCAGCTTCGATCGCGAATATCCCAATTCTATTTTATCTTGCTTGCGGGCTGCGAGGGAAAACGCTCGATCGATGCGGGAAATTATTTCTTCGGAAATGTGGCAGCAAATAAATGAGTTTTACATGATGGTAGAAGACGCAGCCAGACAGCAAAGTATGCTGCACCTGCCGCAGTTTTTTGCGGAAGTAAAAATGGGCGGACACTTATTTGCTGGCGTTACCGATGCGACGATGACACACAA
>JBOFTL010001346.1:0-5338 GCA_051652045.1 Microcoleus sp.
GCGTAATGGTGTTGTTGATATTGATCTAAGAAGTCCCATGTCAAATGCATTAAACAAAATATCTGTAATTATGCTTCCTTAGAGATGGACGAAATTTTAATTTTTGGTCCAGATCTCGCTATTGCCCCATCCCGAAAAACACAAGAAAATATCGCTCAACTTTTTGGATATACGATCGCCACTGATGAACAAAAAAACTAAAGAACTACTAGCGATCGCTGAGCGGTCTGGCGACTGGTCAATCTATCTTATGGGGTTTTCGCCGCAAGAGCAGTTGATACTGAAGGCGATCGCCAACACTCCCAAAACGACCGATGAAGTGGCGCGGAAGATCATCCAGTCCCCTCGGTCAATTCAATCGGCAGTTAACCTACTACTGAGACACAAAATCCTAATCAGACAACCCCAAGGCTATGCGGTGGCTAATGCTAACTTTGCGGCTTATTTGGCAAAGACTAGAATTGTACTGGATAAGGATAAAGTGGCGATCGAGGTTCATAACGCTGTGTCGCGGGCTTTATGTCCGTTACTGGAGGGGTTGGATGAGCAAGGGATGATAGAGGTCAATGGTAACTATTTGACTGGGATGGTGTCGGATATGGCTACGGATCTAGTTATGGGAAAATGGAGGGATTTGTGAAAATAAAACCTTTTGGGATTGTTTTGTTATTCTGTGTTATTGCTAATTTTGCTTTTTCTTTTAATACTATAAAAAGCAAAGATGAGGAGATTGATTATTGGAAAACCGAAGCTAAACAGTATTTTCGTGAGAAGGAAGACGCCAATACCGAAGTCCAAGAATTGATAGAGGCGATCGCTACAGAAAAAAGTAGTTCTAATCTATTGAAAATGCATGTGCTTGACAAGACAAGGTATGGGAATTGTATTTCCAATTATCGCCCCAATTATTCTGACTCTATTGGCTATTGTGGGAATGATAAATCAATAGATAGAGTTTATGTCAACTTATTAGAATCAAGAACAACAAGATCTAAATTCATCCCTAAAGATTTACTCAAATTAGACTCATCAATAGATGTGTTAAAAGAGATAGCAAAAACAAATACAATTTTACCTTAAAACCATGAAACCAAAAACAAAACATGAGGAAAGAATAGCAATTGGCAATTCAATAAGGGAGAAACAGAATCAAAAAAAACTATCCGACAAGGATTTAGCAAAACTTATTGACCTAAATATTAGTACTAGGATTTGTTCATGGAAAGCGGGAGAATGCATACCTCTAAAGTACGCTAAAAAATTGTCTGTAGCCTTAGATATACCTATAGAACACTTCCCTGATACTTCTTGGCAAAGAGACAAGGATGCAAAAAATGAAGATTCTAGCACAGGTAACAAATCTGAAATTCTAGTTCAAACCATAAACGAACTATCTCTACTAAATGAATCGCAAATAAAAGCAATTCTTACTGTCATCATTGCTTTCAAAGAAAATAAATAAACACAAAAATCATGAACAAAAAAGAAATACAATTATTCCTCACTTGGGCGCGATCGCATTTAGATAGCAAGCTTAGCTTAGCCTTAGTCAGGCCCAACATTTGTTGAGTATTGCTGATGGGTTGATGCATTTTTGTAAGGTAACTTTTTTGGAGTAAAATCATGAAACCAGAACATTTAGAATTGAAAAATGATTTATTGGCGGCGATCGCAAACAAAGAGCATCATTCTCAAAAACACTATGTTTGTGGGACATCTCGTTGTATTGCTGGGGACAAAGTTCTTCGAGACTTTCCTGAATTAATACATGAGATTAATTCAGGAAAGCTAATGGGCTCAGACGATCAAATTGATGAGACTCAATATAGACATGAAGTGGCAGAGGCATGGTACTTCCCTTGGGAATATGCTAAGAAAGCTTATTCAATCTCAGAAAGCTTTTCGGAACTTGTTTTTGATACAGAATCCACTTATCTTCATCATATTATTGCAATCGATCAAATTGAATTAGAAGCCTTTCAATATTTTGATGAGTGTGAGTTTGGCGAGAATTATCTTGATGAAACGCCAATAGCATTGTTGGCGGAAGAAGAAGATCAATATAATTATGAGTGGGATGGCAAAACTCTCACAAGAAAAAAGAATGGAGAAGCCGATTTCGTTATCTACGAAAAGCCGGGGAAAAATGATTAATCGCGATCGCTTTTAATCGTCCTTCGTTTGCGACTTGCCATTGCCAGCGTGTAGCTGTAATTTCGTGTCTTTTCACGACCTATCCTTTTGATTTTTTTTGACTAATTATTGATAGTTGGCAACAAAAATTCTACATTGTCAATAGTACATTCACGGATGAAATCTTCTTTGTTCTCCGCCCAGATATAACTGATTCCTCTTGCGGATATTTGATAGGAATTTTTAGAGTATAGCGTTGCTGCAATATCTCTGCTTTTGTGTTTGCATTGACGACTATAATCAATAATGCAAATAATCGATGTTTTTTGCATTAACTTGAAAAGCAAATCATAATCTCTGGATGTTTCGTACAGAGAAAAGTCCTTAATCACCCCAACCCTTCCCTTTCTATAGCTTCTTTGATCACCCGCCTAAGCCATGCACTGCGGTTTGGGAGCGATCGCACAATTCGCTCTACTTCCACTGGCAGACGAACCTGAATCGTAGCCTTTGAAAGGTTTACAGCATCATCTTGCGGCTTCCAAGTATATGGCGTTGGCGGGGTTTTCTCGGACATACTAGATCAAAACGTTTTTTCAATTGTAACACTAGTTCGGCGCGGTAGTAACGCTATAAGACAGAATTATGAGGCGATCGTGTTTCGCGAGATATGTTTAATGGGTTAGGGGTTGTCAAAGTGCGGTAGTATCGCGATAATGGGGTTGTTGAGTTGAGGGGAAATGGAGTGGATTCAGAGATTGTTGACCGAATAGCCATCGCACGGGATATTTTCTTTAATGCACCTATTGGTTCTGAGGAGTTTGATTTCGCATGGAAGGAACTATCGGCGGCTATTGATTCAATGCAGTCATACAAGAAGTCCGCTGTTTCTGTTCCCGTAACCTCTTTTAGAGATGAGCTTGTAAAAGCGATCGCGCCTGTCGTTTTGGCGAATCTGTATGATAGTGCCAAGTACTCGGATAACGAAGTGGCTGTATACGCAAAAATGAGAACGGACGAAATTGTGAACTCCCTAATGGAGGATTAAATGGATGGATTCAGCAATTGTTGGGCGGTTGGTTGTAGCTCGGAATATTTTGGAAGGGTCGTGCGTTTATCCTGGTTCAACATTTGGGTCTGAAGATGCTGATTCCGCATGGGAGGAGTTGTCTCTGGCGGTTGACGAAATAGAAGCAGAATGGAGGTCGTCCGTCACTAGCTAGCTCGACGGGAGACCCCACACCATAATTTTTAATTTGGTGTGGGATGAAAGGCAGGTTCGTCTGAGGCTCGATGCCTCCAAGAGACGAACAATTAATCTTTGGGCCTATCCTGAGTCTCAATATACTTCTTTAAGTCTTCAACCGTCACTCCACCGCACGACGCAATAAAGTATCCATTGGTCCATAGCACATCATCTTTATAAAATTGGTTCACTTGCTCCGAAAATTCTTTCCTTAAATATCGACTGGAAACCGTTTTTAGATTATTAATCAGCTTACTCAATTCAGCTTGTGGGGTGTATTGAATCAATAAATGAACATGGTCTACCTCTCCATTAAACTCAATCAAGGAACCGTCCCACTTCTCCATGAGAGCCTTAAAAATAGCCTCCAGTCGAATCAACATGGCATCATCAAATACCTTGCGACGATATTTTGGGGTTAACACTAAGTGAGCCTTGAGGCTTGATACACCTCTTGCCCTATGAATAAAATCTTTGCTCATTTGCTTGACACTAATTTAATCTATGATGTTACAATAACACTAAGTCAAGCGTAAAGGTCGAAACGCAATGAAGACAACGTATCAATACAAGTTTTATCCTGACACCAATCAAAAGATTGAGCTAAACGAATGGCTCAGAATCTCTCGGTACTGGTATAACCGCCAGTTGGGAGATAGGTTTGATTGGTGGGAGATGAATAGAACTCGTGTCGATGCTTGTCCATTGGTGAGCAGTATCGCCGCTGTCCGTGAAAAACCTAATTATTACGGGCAAAAGAAACAGCTTCCAATTCTGAAGCAAGATCTGATTAGGGTTATGCACAGTGGAGAGTTGTTGGACTTCAAGCGAGTTGACGCAACGGTGTTACAGGAAGTCTCTAAGCGAGTCGATAAAGCCTTTGAGCGGTTTATTGTTGGCGATTCATCCGGCAATCGGTCGGGGCGTCCACGGTTTAAGACTCAGGCTGACTTCAAAACAATGACGTTTGCGGATCCAAAAGCGTTAAGCATTGTTTTAGTTCGACAGAGATGGATGTATGTCAAGCTCCCTAAAATTGGTGTCGTCAAAGTCAGAATGCATCGTCGGCTTCCTGCCGGATCTGTAATCAAACAAATTAGTGTCACGCTAAAAGCGGATGGCTGGTTTATCCAGATTATGGTTGAGGATGATTCAATCCCTGAGTTCTGCAAGGACGATGTTATTCCGACCTGGGAGAACTCCATGGGTCTAGATGCTGTTCTCAATGAGGATGTGTATCTGGCCACTTCAGAAGGTGACAAACTCCCATCTATCAAACCATTGCGGACCAACCAAATCAGGCTTGACCGGATTTCGACTAAACGCAATAAACGTAAGCGGGGAAGTCGTGCCCGTCGTAAGTTGGCAAAACGTGAAGCTCGCCAGCATCAACGCATTGCACGATTACGCAAAGATTTTCAGTACAAAACCGCTCACAAGCTTGTGAGAACTGGGAAAAAGGTCTTTTTCTACGAAGACTTGAACTTAAAGGGTTTAACCAAGCGCAATAAAGCAAAACAGGATGACGATGGAAAATTCCTTCCTAATGGTCAGTCTGCCAAGTCGGGACTGAATAAGTCCTGGTTGGATGCAGCGTTTGGTAATTTCTTCAAAACACTGGACTACATAGCCGAAAAAGCTGGAGCAGTGTGTATCTCTAAAAAACCTGCCTATTCTTCAATGGTCCTCTGTTACCGCAATGAAGTTATTTTCACTGATTGCGGCATTCGGGATTATTGGGATGAGCAAAATTCTTTGATGGTTGACCGTGACATTAATGCCGCAATCAACCTAAAAAGACTGGGGTTGGACATTTTCCCCAGTATAAAACGCCGTAGCGGGAATCTATCCATAGTCGGAACTATGGATGATAGTACCACAAAGGAAATCCTGAATACCCTTTATCGGGCTTCAGGAAGCCCATGCTGTAATCTCTGATTCAGCGTGGGAGGATGTCAC
>JBOFTL010001347.1:0-9874 GCA_051652045.1 Microcoleus sp.
AACCGTCGGTGATTTAGGAGTCGATCGATCAATTCCTCATTGCCTTCGGGCATCAGTACGCTGGTAATCGAGTTCAAACTGCGAGTTTGACCCCAAAGAATCAATAACAACCCGCTGGCGATGACTATCGGCCCCGAAATGTAATTGGGAACCACAGCCGCCAGCCAACTCAAAAAATTGCGCAGGGATTGTATCAAGAAAAAAATCGGAGTCATCCCCGTCCAAATCGCCAAACCCAAACTAGCCAGCATCACCCCGCCAGCGCTGATCAGCAGCCAGCGTTTCACCAACAGTCCGGGGGCCAACCATTTAAACCACCGATGGACTCGCCCGTTGCGCAAAGATAGCGGGTAAGGATTTCTGGATTGGACGAAAACCTGCTTGGCTTTAGCCAAGGCGCGGAGGGCTTTAGGTAGTGAACTAATTGACATGGTTAATTAGTCTTAAGAGTATCGGAACAGGTCGGTCTGAAATTTAGAATACAAGAGAGTTTTGATTCTCACAGTCAATTTATGGTCGAAGATCGATGTGGATCGGGAAGCATGAGGTCGGAAAATGCAATTCTTGCTATAGTTTCAGCAATTAATCGCGCGGTAGTGGAACCGAGGAGGTGGCTATCGGTCATTAACCAGCGATCGCTCATCAGCCATCAGTGATTGGATAGACTGGTGGCTGGGAACAGACAACATTTCGATCGCATTTTATGGCTGAACCGCTAATTGAACTTAAGGGCATCAGCAAGTCCTTCGGTGAGAATCAGATCCTCGATCGAGTCGATCTAAGGATTTACCGAGGAGAGGCCTTGGCAATTATTGGCCCTTCCGGGACTGGGAAATCTACGATTTTGCGGGTAATTGCGGGTTTGCTGGTCCCGGATGCAGGCGAACTTTTCGTTCAGGGACAACGGCGGATCGGATGGGTAGATGACGTAACAGATCCGATCGGAATTGGGATGGTGTTTCAGCAAGCGGCTTTGTTTGATTCCCTGACTGTCGAGGAAAACGTGGGTTTTTTACTTTACCAGCATTCTAAGCTGCCGCGCCGCCGGATTCGCGAATTGGTAGAGGAAAAGTTACAGATGGTAGGTTTGCCGGGAATTGGCGACCGCTATCCGGCCCAATTATCTGGGGGAATGCGGAAGCGGGTCAGTTTTGCCAGGGCGATTATGGCAAATCCCGATCGTGCCAGGGACAATCCGGAGGTTTTGCTATATGACGAACCGACTGCTGGTTTAGATCCCATTGCTTCGACGGTAATTGAGGATTTAATTCGCGATTTACAGGCGCAAGAGGGTGTTTGCAGCACTTATGCGATCGTAACTCACCAAGACAGTACCATCCGCCGCACGGCCGATCGCATCGTGTTTCTCTATCGAGGCAAGGTGCAGTGGGAGGGAACTGTTAGCGATATTGCAACGACAGATAATCCATTAGTTCAACAATTTTTTAGTGGCAGTGTTGATGGACCAATTCAAGCTATTGGATAGTCAACCGATTTTAGATTTTAGATTTTAGATTTTAGATTGGGAGATTATTCGATTGGGAGATTGAGAGATTGTTTGATTGTTCGATCGGGAGATTGAGAGATTGGAAGATTGAGAGATTGAGAAAATTACCAATTACCAATTACCAATTACCCATTACCAACTGTCAAAGGAGACAATATGCGATCGCGAACTGTAAGAGAAGGTTCTGTTGGATTTTTAATTCTACTTGGAATCGGTTTATTTGGCAGCTTAGTCCTCTGGCTGCGCGGCGTGCAACTTGGCAACCGCAGCTACAAATTTACGGTAGAATTTGCCAGCGCCCAAGGAATGCAAATCGGCACACCTGTCAGGTATCGCGGCGTTGCAGTCGGTAAAATTACTGCGCTAAAACCGGGTCCGAATGGGGTAGATGTGATGCTGGAAATTTCCCCGGTTGATTTAGTCATGCCCCGCGATGTGGCAATTGAAGCTAATAAATCCGGTTTGATTGGAGAAGCTTCGATCGACATTACGCCCAATTCAGTTTTGCCTGATTCTTTTCTTGCGACCAATCTGTTTGATGCTAACTGTCCTGCCGAAGTTATTTGCAACAATTCGCGTTTGAAAGGTCAGGCTGGAGTCAGTCTTGACGAACTGATTCGATCGACCGTCCGCCTCGCCAATTTATACACCGATCCCGCACTGTTCGGCAATATCAAATCTATTGCGGAAAATACTGCGAATACGGCTAAAGGTGCTGCGCAACTCACGCAAGATTTATCTAGTTTAACTCAAACAGCCAAAACAGAAATTCAAAATTTAAATCAATCAGTAAAAGGAGAATTTAACAGTTTAAATCAATCGGTAAAAGGAGAATTAACAACTCTCAACCAATCCTTAAAAGGAGAAGTGGGAATTTTAACTCAGTCGATTAGGGGGGAAATCGGCAGTTTAAATGAATCGGCAAAAGGAGAATTATCAGCAGTTGCCAACGATATCAAAAAAGTGGCAGCAACGGCTGACAATTCTACAAAAGCAGTAACTGAAGCTGCGATCGCCTCTGCCAATTCAGTAACTAGAGCGGCCGATCGAGTTACTTTAACTGCCGACCAACTCAATTCTTTAGTAGCTACTAACCGTTCTACTATAGTATCAACTTTGAATAATATAAATCAAAGCAGTCAAGAATTGCGGGTAGCTGTTAGCGGTTTGAGTCCGACAATTAATCGAATTAATCAAGGACAATTGCTGAATAATTTAGAAGTTTTATCTGCTAACGCCGCCCAAGCTGCTGCAAATTTGCGTGACTTATCCAGCACTGTCAACAATCCGGCAAACTTGCTCTTATTGCAGCAAACTTTAGATTCAGCACGAGCCACTTTTCAGAACGTTCAGAAAATTACTTCTGACGTAGACGAACTGACGGGAGATCCGGCTTTTCGCAACAATATTCGCAAATTAATGAATGGCTTGGGAAATTTGTTAGGTTCCACCGAACAATTGCGCCAGCAAGTGGGAGTTGCTAGAACATTAGCGCCACTTTCCGAGAAAGTAAATGCTAGTGAAACTCTGGGAGAGCGAGTTGTTCGACCGGGATATCCCAACTTGCGCAAACAGCAAAAATTGCCTGTTTTACCATCACAAACAGCAAGCGTAGATCGACCGATTGCCCCAGCAAATAACCCTTAGATTATTAGAGCTTAGACTTTGGACAAAAGCAAGTGTAAGTAAGTCGGTACAAAAATTCAGAACTATGTCCGGAGCGAGCGAACTCCGTGAAGCGTTAGCCCAGCGATCCGTTCGCCGAAGGCGTTCCCGAAGGGTAGGAAAGCAATTCGCTTGCGTTTTTATCGACTTCATACTTTGTAACAGGGCTTTGTTTATTCGCGCCTGCCTACTTACTTCGCGAGATAATAGCGCGAAGCAAGACGCATCGATGAATTGCGAAGCCAGTGAAATCCGGGTTTACTGCCCTCTTTTTGTAATTGCGTTACAAACATTGCAAATCATAAATAGGCACGCCCGTTAAGCAATACCAGTGACAGGTGAATAAATCCGGTATTTGCACGCCCGAAGAAGCGATCGCGGGTGCCGCCGGAAACGGCCACAGTCGATCGAAATAAATCACTTCTCCCGCAAACCCAAACTGCATCAAATAAGTTGCAGGCGGTGCATTTAAAAAATCCAGCAAGCGGTAAGCCAATTCGTACAATTGCTGCCGCCAAACATCCGACAAATGCACCGGCTGGCGGTAACTTAACTCACCAGATTGCTGTTGAACTTCCCCAGCGATAACCTCACCGTAGAGAGGGCCTTTCGCTGTCAAAACTACTGGCAGCCAAAAATTGCCATCGCCCGACGGTACCCCCCACTTTTCCGACACCAAATCGCGCGCCGCCGAGATATCCCGACAAAATTCAAATATCTTGTGTCCCGGAAACACCAGATCGGATGGAACATCCAGCGTCAAAGGACAAACGATCGCCCCCGAAAGAGCGATCGCGCTAGAATGCAGTTCGGAAACCGCACAGATATTTATTTCAGTTGCAGGACGAGAACTCGCGATCGCCCGCGCCAAAGCATCCGCCTCACCCGCATCCGCACCCGTTAAAATCGCAACTCTAGGCATTACCAAAGCTAGGCATCTGAATGCCCCGCGCCTCATCATCTGCAACAGCAGGCAAATCCAAACCTTGAGCCTTGCGATTGCGCACTGCTAGGCGGTAAGTAACGCTTTGCAACTCAGTGTGCAACTGGCGGTTTTCCTTTTGCAATTGTTCCAACTTCTCCTTAATCGGTTCGATCCTTTCGGCGAACTTCTGGCGGTAAACTCCAGGTAACTCCTGTACTACCTGTTCCAGCATCCGAGATCGATCGGTCAATTCCTGTACCGACTGACGCAGTTGGTAAACCTCAGCATCCCTTTCAGCTAGTTGTTCCTGATAAAAACCCACCTGTTCCTCAACAGCTTGGAGTTGTTCTCGCATAGCTTGCATTTGAATCTTGTGGCGATCGGAAACTTCCGGTGCCGGCACAAAACTCGAATTGCCCTTTACCAGTCTAAAAAGTTCTTGAGACAACTGCTGCACCAATTGGTCGCGCATTTGCAGTTCTTCAGTAAGGCGAGACACCTCAGATTGCAGTTCTTTCGTGCTTACAAGTTTTTGATTCACGATGACCCTCAGTTTCTCCTCGAATATGTTCCTATAAAATATCTTTCTCTCACCGCAGAGGCAAGAGCGCGATAGCAAGTTTCTATCCCCGTCATATCCCTCTTAACAAGGGGGACTTTGAGAACTTCCGGTTTTCTTGAATCTCGACCGCCCTCCGCATCCCCCTTCACAAGGGGGACTTGAAGAACTTCCGGTTCCCCCCTTCTTAAGGGGGGCTAGGGGGGATCTAGATCTCGCGATCGAACAGCCACTTATGACAGCCTTTAATCTTAAATCGCACTAACGATCGAACCCCTACCAGCGCGCTGCGAACCTTACTCAGCGACTTCGGCTTCCGCTTCCGCTTCCGGCGCAGCCGGTACATCCTGCTTGATCGTCAAATAGCGGATTACCTCATCGCTCAAACGCATAGCACGTTCCAGTGCGAAAATCGAATTTCCCGGCGCTTGGTAGTTCATCTGAACGTAAACCCCATCCCGGTGTTTGCCGATTTCATAAGCCAGACGGCGCTTGCCGCGGTGCTGAGTTTCGATATTTTCCGCACCCCGATCGCGCAAAATCTCTTGATATTTCGCGATCGCCCGATCGGTCATTTCGTCACCCAGATCCGGGCGCAAAATGTACATTGTTTCGTAAATAAACGGTTTCATGCCAATAATCTCCTTATGGACAGCTCGGCTTCAATTGAAGCAAGGAATTACCATCATATCCCGACGATGAACGATCTCAAAATCAAAAAACCAAATTTTCCCAACTCCCGTCTGGGAGGCTTGAAAAAAGTTGCGACTTACAGCATCATGAGCGCGATCGCCCTGTTAATGCTGTTCCCCCTGCTGTGGCTGCTGAGTACCTCCCTGAAATCTCCCAGCGAAAACATCTTTCAATTTCCCCCGCAGCTTTGGCCGCAACAGCCCACCCTCGACAACTTCATCAAAGTTTGGCAAAGCAACCCCTTCGGGCAATACCTGTTTAACAGCACTCTGATTGCAGCCCTCACTGTTAGCACCAACATCATCTTTTGCGCCCTCGCCGCCTATCCTTTAGCGAGACTCAACTTTCGCGGGCGGGAAGCAATTTTAACAGCGGTCATTTCTACGATCGTGATTCCCTTTCAAATCGTGATGATTCCTCTGTACGTACTGACCGTACAATTAGGATTAAAAAACAGTTATTTAGGCGTCATTTTTCCCGGACTGGCTTCAGCTTTTGGCATCTTTTTACTGAGGCAAGCTTTCCTTGCAGTTCCTAAAGAATTAGAAGAATCAGCGCGCATTGACGGCTGTAGTGAATTAGGCATTTGGTGGCACATTATGATGCCAGCAATTCGACCTGCTTTAGTGACTTTAGGGATTTTTGTATTTATCGGTTCTTGGAGCGACTTTTTGTGGCCTTTGCTAGTTTTAGACAGACCGGAATATTACACTTTACCCTTGGGAGTTGCTAATTTAGCAGGGACATTTTCGTTGGATTGGCGTTTGGTTGCTGCGGGTTCAATTATTTCTATCATACCAGTTTTAGGGTTGTTTTTACTGCTGCAAAAATACATCGTGCCAACTGAAACTGCTGCGGGAGTTAAGGGATAGGACTATTTGGGATTTGGGATTTGGGATTTTAGATTTTAGATTTTGGATTTGGAATTGAAGCGATTGTCTGTGTGGGGTGCGCAGCGCGCACCTTACAAGTAGTGTCTGCGTGTAAGATCGCAATTCGGTCAATTACCAGAATAAAAACTGTTTTTAGTGCGAACTTCAGTCGGCAAAGTGTTACCGACTAAAGTCCGCACTACGAACCACGCGATCGAAATTTGTAAATCATCATCAATATAGTTCGCAGATCGCGGAAATTGCGCTACAATTATTTAAGCGAAATTAACCCGCTTGGTAAACCAATCAAAACACGATTCATATGACAGGGAAACCTCACATCTTTTTAGCAGGAGCTAGCCGAGGCGTCGGTAAAGAAATAGCTAAGTTATTGGTTGAAGAGAAAATGCCAGTAACAGCACTGTTGCGATCGGACAAAACCGCGATCGAATTAGAAGCAATGGGCATCAAAATCGTTACAGGCGATGCTTTAGACGCAGCAGCAATAGCAGCAGCAATGACAGCAGGCGAGCCAATTCGTACTGTTATCAGCACTATTGGTGGGTTGCCACAAGATGGAGAAAGAGCTGATTATTTGGGAAATAAAAACTTGATAGATGCTGCTGTGCGATCGGGCGTGCAGAAATTTATTTTAGTATCTTCGATCGGCAGTGGCAACAGTGCCGCCGCTTTGCCGCCGCAAGCATTAGAAACGCTGGGTGCTGTGTTAGTAGAGAAGGAAAAAGCAGAAAACCATTTAATACAAAGTGGGTTAATTTATACTATTATCCGTCCGGGCGGACTTAAATCAGAACCTGCGACGGGTAACGGTATTTTAACAGAAGATAGTCGAGTTGCTGGGACTATTCACCGCGCAGATGTAGCGCAGTTAGTCTGCAAGTGTTTGACTTCTGATGCTGCTAATAATAAAGTTTTTTCAGCAGTAGACAAGCAAATGGTTTACGGGAATCCAGAATTTGAGGTATTTAATATAACTTAGATTTGGTATTATCTAACCTCTGCGTAGGGTGGGTTCAAGGTAGAACTCGGATAACGAGCGTAGCATATTCGAGTTTTACCTTAGACATCTGGTAAAAAGATTCTGGAAACCTTACCCTATCTAGACAAAAACCTAATTATGGGAGATGTCTCTTGAAAGGGTTTAGATGATTTGTCAAAGTGTGACAAATATTTTGGCGAATCCGACCCCTAGAGAAATTTGACCGTTCGATCGAACTTGACTCTTCAATCTAAAAAATCTCAAATCCCAAATCTAAAACCTAAAATCGCTCAATCTTCAATCTAAAAAATCCCAAATCCCAAATCTAAAACCTAAAATCAAAGCGGCGATCGCAAACAATACTATACTTTCGACGCCGCGCGTGGCAAATGGCAACAATACTTCCAGTTCTGGGATTTTCCACCCATCAAAAAACAATCCAGCATCCAACTCCCCGCAAGCCCTTACCAGCCCGAAAGCCAACACCACCCCGGATTTGAGTTGCGGATTAGTATCGCTGCGAATGGCATAACGGTATGTCACGCCAAACAAAAAACCTGCCAGCAGGGCCATCGCCCCTCGAAAAGCAAAATTAAGGTCGATCGCCCCCACCCGCAAACTTTCCAGAGCATCGAACTGCGGTGCTAGAATTAAGGTATTAATAGTGGCGATCGCTCCAAAAGCAAGCAGCGCGGACAAAGCAGCCACAGTTCCCGCTTTCAGAGATGCCACCCTGTCTGCCGGACTAAAATTCGATCGATCGTTCACAGCGCCTCCATACCAAAAATGGCTCAAATTGAATTATCATAAGCTTTGATGTCAATTTGTACAGTTGGTTCAACAAATAACTATGGATATTTTGTCGCTGGGTTGGGTTTCGCTGCTAGTGCTGTTCTCTTTTTCAATTTCAATGGTTATTTGGGGACGCAACGGTTTCTAAATTCTAGAATAGCTAGCGGGGCAGGCTGCAAAGCCTGCCTAATTTTTAATTTTGTTATAATAAAGTGCGATCGAGCCTGTACTCTCACTGATTAAGGCAATGGCAAATGAACGATTTGGTCTTGATATTCTTCATCAAAAGCTGCCTCCGCAATTAAAGTTAATTCATCAATTGTCTGACCGATGGTCAACTTTGCATTTAAAATTAAAATTCCCGGTATGTGACGACCAGCAGCAATGTGGTCTGCTAAATGTACGGGCATAGATTTGCGGTTATTTGTCACCAAAATAAACTCATTTTCCTCGGCACCAGCAAAGAATCTCTGGGTCTTTAGTGCCTTTAGGAGGAACGTCATTTTCGCCAACAGCCCGCATCACAAAGCTGGGATTCCGTAGAAGATATTGAGTTTGATAAACAGGATCGACATTTTCATCCGAGAGAAATTTGAGACTCATTAGTTATTTTCATTGCTGCTTTTTCAGCTTTAAGCTTCATCAGTTTAGCCACAACTGGCGGTGGATTGCGTCGCTGTTCTTCCAACATTTTATCGCCCCACGCTAGCCAATCATCTATGTACGCTGTAACTGCTTCTTTGTTGTGCAGATAATACAGAATTGTCGCATAAACTTGTTCTAATGTTAGTGTTTTATAAGATTGCGCAATTTCCTCTGGCGTCCGTTTTTTGTAGGTGAAATCGTAAAGAATAGTTTCAATTCCTACTCTTGTCCCTTTAACCCGAATATCATCGGGACGGAGAAAGTCGAAGTAATCTTCTAGCTGCATACTCAACCTCGCAGTTTGTTTGTATTATTATACTACATTTTGGCGAGCGATCGACCGTGAATTTTAACCGTGAATTTTATCAGTTCCGCAGGCAGAAACCGATTTTTTTGCGAAAATATGCATCGCAGCCTTTAAGATTGATGAAAAACCCAGTTTCTTGGGTATTGATGCCTCCCGAATAGTCGATCTTGGTTGCATCAATTTTGGTCGATCGAGTGCTAATATAGTCTCAACACTATTTTTCAAGTTCTTTAATAAGCCTTACTACCAACATGACAGCAAAAAAAATCTTAATGCTAGTCGGCGACTTTGTAGAAGACTACGAAGTAATGGTTCCCTTTCAAGCACTGCAAATGGTAGGTCATACCGTCCATGCAGTTTGCCCCGACAAAGCAGCAGGTGACACAGTTCGCACCGCAATTCACGACTTTGAAGGCGACCAAACTTACAGCGAAAAACCCGGTCACAATTTCACTTTAAACGCTACGTTTGACGAAATAGATGTTACCCAATACGACGCTTTAATTATTCCCGGCGGGCGCGCCCCCGAATACATTAGACTCAACGAAAAAGTGTTGCAAATCGTTCGTTAAATCTGGGTATAGGGGCGAAAGACTAATCGAGCCATCTAGTAGCTGGTTCCCTCCGAAATTTCCCTCAGGATAGCTGCAATCAACATAGTTTTATGAGGTAAAGCGAATGATTAGAGGTTCCGGGAGTGATTTGCTCTCGACCTATTCTCAAACTTTAAATGCGTAAGAACACAGGGTTGCTTAATTGAACCCTGTTGTTGAATATTGATTGCTAGTGGGCCACACCGGGTAAGCTGGTTTGGCGATGCGGGATGATCCGAACGTTGAGTTAAAGTGTCAAATTGTCTGCTCACCTGGATCCCACAAAAGGTGTTGGTTCATTTAGACAGCAGGACGG
>JBOFTL010001348.1:0-8562 GCA_051652045.1 Microcoleus sp.
CCCGGTTCGTAAGGAGTGCTGAGATATTCATGCTTCGGCAAAACCCGCAGTGACAAACCCTGCAAGCCGCTAGAAGTATAAGTAATGTCAGCCGTATACAAACTGGATTTGCGATCGTCTTCACCCAAATACTCCATAACCACAGGCACGCCGCCGACAATCTCGCCGTTAGCATCGATCGAACCTTGATAAAGTTCGACTTGCACGTCAGCAGGAGTCAATCCCATCAGATTGATGCGAGCTTTCACATCGATCGACTGATTGACCTTAACCTCTTTATCCTGCGAAATATCAACAGCCTCAATCTTAATTCCGTGCCACTTTTCGAGTAAACTCTTCTTCCAGTGAGACAGATTCTTAGCAGGAGCGCAGCCATCAGAAGTCATGGTAAAGAAGCGATCGCTCACCGGGAAATAAGCCCGCCGCGCGTAATCTTTCACCATCCGAGCCGTATTGAAAAACGGACAATTCAAGCGAATCGAATCCTTCATTTTCGCCGTCCAACCCCGAGGAATTCCATCAGAATCCCGGTTGTAAAACAGCGGTACAACTTCTTTTTCCATCAAGTCGTACAAAGCATTCGCCTCAACTTCATCCTGATACTTAGTATCCTCGTAAAACTCCCCATGTCCGATCGGCCAACCGGTGCGAACGTAATCCGCCTCATCCCACCAGCCATCGAGGATGCTCAAATTCGGCAAACCGTTCATCGAAGCTTTCATCCCCGAAGTACCGGAAGCCTCGCGGGGGCGGCGGGGCGTATTCAGCCACACATCGCAGCCCGCAACCATCATCCGAGAAACGTGAATGTCGTAATTCGGCAGAAACACCATCGAACTGATAATGTCGTGCTCGCGGATGAAGTGAACGATATCCCGGATCAATTCTTTGCCCGGAATATCCATCGGGTGAGCCTTACCAGCAATCACGAACTGCACCGGGCGATTTTTGTCACGCATGATCCGCATAATGCGATCGACATCGCGCAAAAACAGCGTCGCCCGCTTGTAGGTAGCAAAGCGGCGTGCAAATCCGATCGTCAGCACCTTCGGATTGAGAGCTTCCCGTGCGTGTTCGATTTCCGCCTGTGCAGCACCGCGCTCGCGGAGAGTCTTTTCCAACCATTCGCGCGCGAATACTACTAACTCCGAGCGGCAGCGTTCGTGATTCCGCCACAATTCCTCATCAGGAATCGACATCATCCGATCCCAAAGTCGATCGTCCCGGCGAGTCATTTCCCAATCCGGACCCAGGTAGCGATCGTACAATTCCTGAGTAGATTTTGCCACGCAACTGCGAGCGTGTACTCCGTTCGTAATCGAAGTAATCGGCACCTCATCTATCGGCAAACCCGGCCAGAGTCCGCCAAACATCGGGCGCGACACCACACCGTGCAAAGCCGCCACCCCGTTGACAAAACTCGACATCTTAATTGCCAAAATTGCCATATTCAGAGGAGCGGACAAATCTTTAGTATCCTCCCGGCCCAATCCCAAAAACTCATTTTGCGACAAGCCAAACTTTTTAGGATAGTCACCGAGATAGTGCATCACCATATCCGGCTCGAACAAATCGAAGCCAGCAGGTACCGGCGTGTGAGTCGTAAACATACTGCTGGAAATCACCACCTGTTCCGCCTCTAGGAAACTCAGGTGATATTCATCCATCAGCATCCGAATTCTTTCCAAAGCCATGAAAGCTGCGTGACCTTCATTCATGTGATAGGCCGTAACATTCAGCCCCAGGGCCTTGAGCATTTTCACCCCGCCGATACCCAGCATGATTTCTTGGTGCATCCGCAGGGTTTTATCGCCGCCGTAAAGTTGGTCGCTAATATCTTGGTCGTAGCGGCTGTTCGGTTCAATATTTGTATCCATCAAGTAGAGGGGCACCGTACCCACCTGCACCCGCCAAATCCGCGCGTACACCTTGCGGCCGGGATAATCTACCTCAATCCGCAATTCCGAACCGTCGGGATTGCGTTCTAGGTGCAGCGGCATATTGTAGAAATCGTTAATCGGATAGCGTTCTTGCTGCCAGCCGTCAGCGTTGAGATATTGGGAAAAATAACCTTCTTGGTATAGCAAGCCAACGCCGACTAAGGGCAAGCCCAAGTCGCTAGCAGATTTGAGGTGATCGCCAGCGAGCACGCCCAAACCGCCGGAATAGATGGGCAGCGCTTTAACCAAACCAAATTCCATCGAAAAGTAAGCGTAGCATTCCTGCTGTTCGGTGCCGCGCTGCTTGCGGTACCACGCTCGGTTGTTGAGATAATCGTCTAACTGCTGCGCGGCTCGGTTCATTTGAGCGATGAAGCCTTCATCTTCGGACATTTCGTGCAGTCGCTCTTGAGAGATGGTTCCCAGCATCAGCACCGGGTTTTGGTTGCTGGAATCCCAAAGATCTCGATCGAGGCGGCGGAATAAGTCTTTGGTGTCAACGTTCCAATCCCAGTGCAAGTTGTAGGCAAGCTTGCGCAGGGGTTCGAGAATTGGAGGTAGTGAGGGGGAAACGTTAAATGTGCGAATCGGCTGCATAGACAAAGCCTCTATTGTCGGGTAGCGATATTTTCGTCTGTCTTTGGGTACAAGTCCGTGATTCTGCACACTTTTTTTAAGTTTTAAGTTTTAAGAAGCAAGCGCGATCGACATTCAAGATAGCTTGAACTTTTGTGACAACTGCTGAGTTCGATCTGTCTTAACTTGACAGGCAAAGTAGTTTGCAACTGAGATCTTGCATCATTCTCGATCGGCCAGCAAAAAACCGGGTTTTTGACCAAAATATGCGCTTTTATGCAGAGTATGAGCCAAAAATCCAGTTTCTGGGATTTTTGGCCCATCTCAGTCGCGATCGACATTCAGTCAACAGCAGAAATTTATCGTTACACTCAATAGGGTAAAGGCACACGCTTAACTCAATCTACCGACACCAAAAATCCTATGGTTATCCAAAACTTTGACATTTTGAACTTAAGTAGGAACGGAGACCATAAACTCCCGCCACACCTAAAAGCTCCAAGTTGTACGCCGCATTGCTGTCAGCATGAGATTGGTAGTCGCAATGAACGCACTTGAACCTGTCACCTTTTCGGTTTCGCCTGTCCCATCTGTTGCAGTTCGAGCAAAACTGCGAAGTTTTAAAGGGGTCTTTCACCACCAACTGAACTCCCTCCTCTTCACACTTTCTCTCCAAAAGCTGCACCAAAGTACGGTAAAGCCAATGAGACAACCGCCTGTTAAACACGCGAGAGAACGTCCCTCGTTTTCCATGTTTAACCTTCTTCAAGTCCTCAATACTGAGAACTTGGATCGAAGACCAATCAACTTTCTTCAGGGCTTGACCCAACATCGATTTGATTTCGGCGTGGGTGTGTTTCTGCCGTTTTTTGAATTCCTGAATCCGTTGATAAATATTTTCTCCAACTACTTGGGAGTCACTAAATACCACTCCATTTTTGTAGTTGGAATCCATGCCAACAACCCGACCTTCTGTTTTCTCTTCAGGTCGTTCTTTCTCCAAGAGCAAGTCAATCCACAACCGTCCTTTACGCAATCCCATACGGATAGTTTTGGACATTTTCCAACAATCAGCAAGTCGTCGATTGATGACAGCAGTAGACTTAATGGGAATTACCAGCTTCGGCGCACCAGAACCAATAAGTTTGACGCACCAATCAAAACCTTTTCCTTTAAACGGTTCGATCGTGACAAAGTGATAAAACAGTGTGACTGTGTGCCGTCTCAGTTGAGGTTTGCGCTTGCGATCTTTCTTGTGTCCGGATCGGACGCATTCACCAGCTTGTTTGGCAAGTGCTTGTCCCAGACGAGTTGTGATGCCAAACTTGGCTTTTGCCTGGTGAATTGTTGGCAAATCAGCAAGTTTACCTGCGAAATCTTGGCGCTGCCAAAACAGGTCAACAAAATATTTCATGACATCATGACATCTATACAAGAATTGACGCAGCACCCCAGACTTGCCTCGATTCAAATCGTTGAGGTAAATCCGTGCGGTGCGCTTCATCAAATTCTTGTTGTTTCTCGATGCCACGATCCCATTTCCTCACGCTTGCTTTAATAGCCATTAAGGCTATCTTATATTGTCTTGACTCTGACATACCTAAAAGTATCGCAAAGAATATCAAAGTTTTGGAGAATTAGTTACAATGCCGGAATTCGACTTTGAGAACTTTCTGGACGGAGGCTCTCTAGGCAATTTTGCGGTGGCACCTGAAACCTCATTCGTTCCAGCCCCAGAGGATGAGGACGGCAACATCAAGCATCCGACTGCAACGCGCCCTAGGGATCGCTATAACTTGTCTTCTGAAGACAGTGTAGGAGTTTTGTTCAAGGAAATGGCCCGCTATCCCCTATTGAATGCCACCGAAGAATTGGAGTTAGCCCGCCGCATCCGAGAATTAGTAGCTTTAGAAGAACTCGAACTGCGTTTGAATTACGAACTGGGGAGAGTGCCCACAACAGCAGAACTCGCCTCGGCAGCAGGTTGGAATGAAACTCAACTGCAAGCGCGCCGCCACCAGTTGCAATTAGCCAAACAAAAAATGATCGGCTCGAATTTGCGATTGGTAGTTTCGATAGCCAAACGCTACCTCAACCGGGGCGTACCTTTTCTGGATTTAATTCAGGAAGGCGCTTTAGGTTTGAATCGAGCCGCAGAAAAGTTCGATCCCGAAAAAGGTTACAAATTTTCTACTTATGCTTACTGGTGGATTCGCCAGGGAATTACTCGCACCATTGCCAATCAAGGGCGGACAATTCGCCTGCCGGTTCATATTGTCGAACAGTTAAATAAACTCAAAAGAATTCATCGGGATTTGAGGCGCTCTCTGCAACGCAATCCCACTGAAGCTGAAATTGCTAAAGAGATGGAAATTACCGCACAACAACTGCGCTGCCTCCAGCAACTGCGCGGTCAATCTTTGTCTCTCAACCACCGTATCGGTACGGAAGAAAGTTCGGAACTGTTGGATGTTCTTGAGGATAATACGACGCAATCTCCAGAATCTCAAATGAGTGAGATGATGATGCGTCAAGATATTTTAGAGGTGTTGGATAATATTTTGACGCAGCGGGAAAAAGAGATTGTTGCTCTGCGTTTCGGTTTGATGACGGGTGAACCTTCTACTTTAGAAGAGGTCAGCAGTTTGTTCAATTTGTCTCGCGAACGGGTGCGCCAAATTCAAAACAAGGCGATGCGAAAGTTGCGCAGACCTCAAGTAACAGAACGCTTGAAGGGTTGGTTGAAATAAGTTGAGAGTTGAGAGTTGAGAGTTGAGAGTTGAGAGTTGATGGTTGATAGTTGAGAGTTGATAGTCGATCGTTTTCAGTCATCAACCTTGTTGCGATCGACCCATGCAAGTATGTAGGGGCGAAGCATTTGGGCGACAATCTTTGCAACTCAATGAAGATACTTATATCCAAATGCTTCGCCCTGTCTCACAGATCGCCTATATCTACACATATTTCTGCAAAATACAACAAATATTTGGGCGACAATCTTTGCAACTCAATGAATATACTTATACCCAAATGCTTCGCCCGGCCTCACAGATAACCTATATCTACAAATCGGCTTTGCAATTTAACGAAAATGCTTGTACCCAAATCCTTCACCCAGAATTCAAGCCAGATGCTACATACAGGTTATCTGTGTGGAGGGCGAAGCAGTCGGATATTTAAATATCGCTTCGATTTCAAAAATTGTCGCCCGACTGCTTCGCCCCTACAGAATTGTCAAGGGGGACAAAAGAAACTCTTTCTCGCCGCTCTTTTTAAGGGTGGCTAGGGGGATATGGGCGTTTGAAAACAAGCTCTAGCCCACTTAAATTCGTAAGTTATGTTAAAAATTGCCAATGTCTCGATCGCACCCAGATGTGATATCTTAATTAATGACTGATTCCCTCATACTGATTCCCTCATCCTTCTTCCTTCTTCCTTCTTCCTTCTTCCTTCTTCCTTCTTCCTTCTTCCTTCTTCCCTCATCCTTCTTCCTTCTTCCTTCTTCCTTCTTCCTTCATTATGTCTTCTGAAGTAATTTTGCGCCCTGCAGCTCGGGCCGATGCCCCGGTGCTGTTTGATTTGATTAAAGCTTTAGCTGAATACGAAAAATTATCTCATGCCGTTACTGGCAGTGCGGCAGATTTGGAAAAGCATTTGTTCGGACCTCGCCCTTTTGCGGAAGCGATTTTAGCAGAATTGGACGGGCAAGTTGTCGGCTGGGCGCTGTTTTTTTACAACTATTCTACTTTTTTGACTCAGCCGGGAATTTATTTGGAAGATTTATTCGTACTGCCCGATTTTCGCGGTCGGGGAATTGGCAAGTCTCTAATTGTTTATTTGGCTAATTTGGCAGTAGAAAGAGGCTGCGGGCGCTTGGAATGGAGTGTTTTAGATTGGAACGAACTGGCAATTGGTTTTTACAAGCGCATCGGTGCTGATGTTTTACCCGATTGGCGGATTTGCCGGGTTGCGGGGGAATCTTTGACAAGTTTGGCGTTCGATCGAGTTTGAATAAATTGTACAGTCCCGCACGCGCTTCGATCGCGGAAACCGAGTTTTTTATGGCATCTTCGGGTTGCTCTCGAGTATTTTCGCAAAAAACTAGTTTTCTGGGTTCCTATGCGTAAGTTCGATCGCAGGTAATTGCCCAAAATATAGGAAAATTTAAGTAATATTTGAGTTCGATCGGGGGATAAAATTGTGACGATCTGGGTAAACGAGCAAATCGATCCGTCTGGTATTCTTTATGCTTGCATTGCTTGTTGCGATGAAACTCAGGCCAAGGAATGCCATGTTTCTTTCGAGCAGAATTTGACTCCAGAGCAAAAAGAGCGGGGTTGGGTGGCGACGCTGCGCACCGTTAATTCTTGGGATGAAGTGCCGGTTAATGCTTTGAAATTGAATTGAGTTAACCGTATTTCGAGGCGAGCTAACTGAAGAGAGATCGTATCACATTAGTGCGGTAATTGCAAGTACAATTTTGAGGACTGAAGTCCTCACTACGAACCCGTATGAAAAGTTTGTCGTAAGGACTTTAGTTTTCGGGGATTTGAGGACTGAAGTCCTCACTACGAACTCGTCCAAAAAGTTTGTCGTAAGGACTTTAGTTTTCGGGGATTTGAGGACTGAAGTCCTCACTACGAACCCGTCCAAAAAGTTTGTCGTAAAGACTTTAGTTTTCTGTGATTTGAGGACTGAAGTCCTCACTACGAGCCCGTCAAAAAAGTTTGTCGTAAAGACTTTAGTTTTCTGTGATTTGAGGACTGAAGTCCTCACTACGAGCCCGTCAAAAAAGTTTGTCGTAAGGACTTGTTTGCACCACAGCAATCGATTACTATAAATAAATAGAGAAATCTTAAATAAAGCTGAAAATTCAGAAAATGGCACTTACTAATTTGCGATCGCAATAATATCTGCCTTAAGAAGTATCTTTTTTGCTTCCTGCCTTCAGCCCTCAACATAACAGCATTGATGCGTTCGGCAGTAACTCTCTACGCCTATTTTTAATCGAATTTGGCGCAAATCCTTGCTGTTGTAAATCTAAATTCCAATTTGTGACTAAATGCACGAATCCGTGCTTTCTTTCTCAGATCGCCTCCGCTCGATCGATGGCGATAATTAAAGTTTGTAGTGAGGACTTTAGTCCTCTGAATTTGCGGACTTAAGCCCGCACTACTAAACATTTTTACGCTCGCAAATAAGTTCGATCGGCAAACTTTTCTATTTGTCCTATTAACACATTTCATGATTGAAACATTATTCCACGCTTATACCCCTCTAATTATTTGGACTGGCTTGGGACTGCTGCTATTTCGCTACATCCCAGTCAACTTTCCCAAACTACTAGGAAATCTACTTTATTGGGTGGGAATCCCGCTGCAAATCTTTGTTTTAGCCCGTCAAAGCGAATATTCTGGAGCCGTTGGCATCGCTCCCGCGATCGCAGTATCTGTCATGTTTCTGAGTACGAGTTTGGCTTGGTTGAGCTGGCTTCTACTGCGAAAATTAAGCGTCATTTACATCAAAAAACCAGATTTATTTGGCAAAAATTCTGCGATAACTTTATCAGCTTTTAACTTTAATTCCCTCAAGCGATCGAGCCAAGGCAGTTTTATTCTAGCAGCAATGTTAGCAAATACAGGCTTTGTCGGATTAGCAATGACTCCGGCTTTAATCGGTGCAGACAATAATAATTGGGCTGTATTGTACAGCGTTACCAACAACGTCATCGGCACTTACGGATTTGGCGTATTTATTGCCAGCTATTTCGGGCGATCGCAACAACAAAATCATTGGTGGACTCAGATTCGTGATGTATTGACAGTTCCCGCACTCTGGGCATTTTTTATCGGTTTTGCTACCAAAAATATCTCTTTACCCGCAACAATTGAATCGGGATTGCAGGGAGCAATTTGGGCTGTAATTGCCAGTGCTTTATTGTTAGTCGGTATCCGACTGAGATCGATTAAGAAATGGCAGAGTTTTGAACTAGCATTAATCCCGTAGCTGTTAAAAGTTGCGATCGTACCGTTGTTAGTAGGATGGG
>JBOFTL010001349.1:0-3042 GCA_051652045.1 Microcoleus sp.
ATGCGGACTTGCGTGGTGCGAACTTGCGTGATGCGGACTTGAGTCATGCGGACTTGAGTTATGCGAACTTGAGTCATGCGAACTTGCGTGGTGCCATTGGTTGGCAATCGACAGAATGGACGTGCCAAGCCAAACAGCAACTCCGCTATATTCTGTCGTACTGTCGCCCTGAAGTTCCTGGATTAATCGCAAAAATCCGGGCAGGTCGGATCGACGGCACTCTGTATGAGGGAGAATGCACTTGTTTGATCGGCTCATTGGGGAATGAGCAAGCCGTTCAAAAAATTCCTGACTACGAAAAAGGTTTGCACAATCTCTCGGAGCAACTTTTCTGGCAGATTCGAGAGGGCGATACGCCGGAGAATTCAGAATTCTCAAAACTCGCACTAGATGTTTGTTTGGAATTTGTGGAGAAACCATAATGCATGACTGCATCATAGGTGCCGACTTTGGGGGGAGTGGGACAAAAGAACTTCACTACCTACGCCGAACAGTCGGCACAGAATTACAGACATTACTAGAGCACAATCTCATCTCTAGTAATGTTGAGGAAATTGATGAAGGTATTTACCGGGATGAAAGCGCCAACCCGCCGACCACCTTTGGCACGGGCACCGTTGCATTCTCGTTCAATGGCAAAATGCAGTATTACCAGGTGGGAGGTCCGTTACTCAAACGAACAGCCACCAATATCCCAAAATGGAAGTCAGCCCTAGTCAAATTGCTGTGCATCCTTGGCTGGATTGAGCGCAAGTCTCCCGGCACAAACCAAATTAAAACTGCTATCCGGTTTGTACTGCCCAAGGATGAACTGGCTTATGTCAATGGCCTTGTACTGCCACTCAAGGCGGCAACACTAGAAGGCTTCGAGTGCAATGGCAACCGAATCACCCGCATTCAAATCGACTCACTACAGTGCAAAGCTGAGGGGGCAGGTCTGGTACACCCCAAAAAAGCAATCAGTGCCGCAATCATGGCGGGGTATAAGGATCTATCCTTCATGCTGGCAGCAAGGGGAGCGATCGCGCCTGACATCAGTTTCCCCATTAAAGGAGCGGGCGCATTGCAGGTTCTCCGCCTATCACGGCTTCCAGACCGTGACGAGCTTGGAGCATGCGCAGCGATCGCAACAGGGAATCTTAAGTTCTTTGTCGATGATGGGTTGCCACTAAGCGAAGTCAAAATCCTTCTCAAAGAGGGCCTTCGACAATATGCCGCCAAGAATGCGGATGGGTTTGCCGAAATTCGTAACCGATTGGTGGATTACGGGTTAGAGGCGATCGCATTTGGTGGGGGTAGTTCGTTCTTAGAGCCTGTGATTCGCAGTGCGTTGGGAGTGGATCTGATTGCTCCCAACGCTGAGGATTTTCTAGAGGCGTTCCCGGATGCGGATCCGGCGATCGCTTGTCGTTTTATGGATATTTGGGGGATCTTTAAGCAGGTGCCCCAGATGGTGGATTATTTCGATGTAGTTGAAGCACCTACGGTAAGGATGGAGGAAGTAGCATGAGTGAAGCATTGCAAGAGCCAGAAACAGATAACAGAAAATGGTTTCTGCCTCCAAAGCTCATTTTGCTCAGTATCTTAATAAGCTTGTCTTACTGGATTGTTAACATGCATTCAAAAGAAAGGCATGAAGCTGTTGATCGGCATGCAATATACAATCTGCCATTGGTGAAGGCCCCCGCAGCACAAGTCAAAAAACACATCTCGATTCTTCCGTGGGAGTCTGAGCCATATATTTTTCAAGTTAGCTTTCAGTACAATCAATCCAAAAATGTAACCATAAGTAGTTTCGGAGAAATCAAGTCGTCTTCCGCAAAGACTTATGCAAACACAGGGGATATGGCCTGTGTTCAGTTTAAGGAATATAAAAACGAAATAGTTGAGTTAGATTTTTGTGATTAAAAAATGGAGAAAGTTGTATGAAAAGAAATGGGGTTTATTTTGGATTAGAAGGTCGTCGGCTTCAAATAGACAATAAAATTATTCTTCTCCCTAGGGACGAAGATGATCAGGCCGACTTCCTTAGGGCGATCGCCCTTGTCTGCGCTGAAGCCATTGGAGATGCAGTTTATGACGCCGATTGTGATCCCATTGATTCATTTGTATTTTTCGACAAGGAGTAAGGTGCCAATGCCCAGACTATTAAAGGAGAAACCCATGACCACACATCCGAATGATGCTGAGCTAAAGGCTCAGATATTCTCATTGCAAATCAGGCTGAAAGTCCTTGACGAAGAAATCTCAGAAATGGATAGGAACCCGTCAGCCATGAGTAACTTAGAGTATTGCCTAAAGACATCAATACTATATATGGACATGCGAGTTACTAAAGCCCAAATAGAGCAACTAACCCAATTAATTAGTGAAACCCCATGACCACACACCCGAATGAAGCCGACAAAGTGACTGTAGAATACACCGACACCAAAATAACCCGCGCTGTTGTCAAAGATCTGTTTGCTGCTGGCGTATTATCCAAGACCGCATATATAGCCCTAGCCCTGCGACTAGAACAGCCCACAAACGGCGTCTTTCAGGAAATAGACCCTGTGGCCTTTAGTGAAGAGAACAGCTTCGAGATGGCCCTCGCAGGCGGCAAAGACAAACTCTATGCGATATCGCCCTCTGATGTGGAAGTAGCGATCGCAGCTTTAGAGAAAAAAGGTTGCCTGACCGCCGAACGGCCCCCAATTCAAATCACGATAGGTTTAATGTTCTGATGGCAATTACAACGACTTATATCGTCTCCCATTGGTGGGAGGGCGACAAGGTATCTGACCCCCAATGGGTTCACACTGGCACTTTTTGCACTATTGGTGGGGCCAAAAAGTGCGTACAAGAAACCAAGCGGCTGGGGTTCAAAAAGTTCACTCTACATAAAGTGACAAAGGAGCTTTTGCCGATTAGCACTTTGGAGAATATCGACTAATGCCAAGATCACAAAGAGTCAAAATCACCGAAGGTCCCGTACTAATCAATACGAGTTTTGTCGATAATTCTCCGCAAGGCATGGGGGCCTACTATATCAATGAAATA
>JBOFTL010001350.1:0-6637 GCA_051652045.1 Microcoleus sp.
GTTACCCCCGATTCGGACATATCTGCCTCTGCATCATCTTGCAGGGCTGTGGCAGCGTCTGCGGAGGTTTTCGACCTCTGCTGCTTGCCTGCAATTCCCGCTTCTGATTCGCGATCGTAGGTTTTGGCTAAAAAATTGGCATCGTAAGCTTGGCGCTGATCTGAGTCTGACAGAACGGCGCAGGCTTCGTCGAGCAGTTGTCTGCGGGCGACGATCGAAACTTCGGAATACTCCCGGCGCGGAAGTTGTAAAGTTCGATCGCGATGAGCCTGCTGTAACTGTTCGGCAGTAGCTTGAATCGGTAGACCCAAGATTCGGTAGTAATCTAGTGGAATAAGCACTGTCCACTTCCCCAAAGCGCTAGCAACTGAATTAGCCTATCATGAACTACCCCGCCTCAAAGGACGACTGGGTTTCTGCTAAATGATAGCTAAATTCTGCAAAAGTTTTGATTTTATCGGTTCTGCTTGTTGGGGCATTTAACCCCCTGCCTTCCCCATTTTAACTTGCGGTCTGATGTTCGGTCGCTTTGGCAAGCTACTGTTGGGAAAATTTTCGAGGACTTTTTGCTCCGGTAATGTCCCCTGTCGGTTTAAATTTAAGGTTGAGGAAGCCGACGATCGAGTATTAAATTTTATGGTTCAGGAACGGACTTTACCAGCTTTTGACGCGCACAGCGCAAATATTTCTCGGGATGAGGGTTTGATGCTCTACGAGGATATGGTTTTGGGGCGCTTGTTTGAGGATAAGTGCGCTGAGATGTACTATCGGGGCAAAATGTTTGGTTTTGTCCATTTGTACAACGGTCAGGAGGCTGTGTCTACCGGCGTGATTCGAGCGATGCGCCGGGATGACAATGATTATGTCAGTAGCACTTACCGCGATCACGTTCATGCTTTGAGTGCTGGGGTGCCGGCGCGCGAGGTGATGGCGGAATTGTTCGGTAAGGCGACTGGTTGCTCGAAGGGCCGGGGCGGTTCGATGCATATGTTTTCGGCAGAACACCGTTTGTTGGGCGGGTATGCTTTTGTGGCTGAGGGAATTCCGGTGGCTACGGGGGCGGCTTTTCAATCTAAGTACCGTCGCGAGGCTTTGGGAGATGAAAGTTCCGATGGCGTGACTGCTTGTTTTTTTGGTGATGGTGCTGCGAATAACGGACAGTTTTTTGAATGTTTGAATATGGCGGCTTTGTGGAAGTTGCCAATTATTTATGTTGTAGAAAACAACAAATGGGCGATCGGAATGGCGCACGAGCGTGCTACTTCAGATCCGGTAATTTTTAAGAAGGCTCATGCTTTTGGCATGGCCGGTTTTGAGGTTGACGGGATGGATGTTTTGGCGGTGCGGGAAGTAGCGAAAGAAGCCGTGGCGCGCGCGCGTGCTGGAGAAGGACCGACTTTGATTGAGGCTTTGACTTATCGCTTTCGCGGGCATTCTTTGGCAGATCCTGATGAATTGCGTTCTAAGGAAGAGAAAGAGTATTGGTTCCCCCGCGATCCGATTAAGAAATTAGCTGCTTTTTTGATCGATCGCACTTTGGCAACTGCTGAAGAATTAAAGGCGATCGAGAAAAAAATTGAAGCTTTAATTGATGATGCGGTGGAGTTTGCTGAGAAAAGCCCGGAACCTGACTCTAGCGAATTGTATCGGTTTATCTATGCTGAAGATGAGTAATCTTTCTTTGGAAATACAGCCTTTTTCAGTTAGGTGAACTCACTCGATCGGGACTTAGGATCGCATTCTCTATGTAGGGTGCGCACTGCGCACCTTACCGCTATATATAGTTTGTCAAACTATTTTTTGCGAAGTCCTCTAGATAACAGGTAAAAGGTTTGTAGTGAGGACTTCAGTCCTCATTAAAGGACTAAAGTCCTTACTACGAACGATCGGACAGGATATTACCAATTACCCATTACCAATTACCCATTACCATTTTTACAACTGTCCGAAACCTTTTTTCGGCTTGTTTTTCTTTTTCTTTTTCTGCTGACCGCCGCGGGCACCGGGCATCATTCCAGGGCCGCCCATTCCCGGCATTCCGGGCATTCCGGGCAATCCTCCCATACCTGTAAAATTGCCTGAAGTCATTTGCTGCATCATGGTGCGCATTTTTTGGAAATCGCTAACTAGCTTGGTGACATCGTTTTCCTTGTAGCCGGCACCTTTGGCAATGCGGCGGCGGCGGGATGGCGAACTTGCTAATAATTCGGGATTGCGGCGTTCGTCAACTGTCATCGAATTAATCATCGCTTCGGTGCGTTTGAGTTGCACTTCTCCCTCGCGCATTTGTTCGTCTGAGAGTTTGTTCATTCCCGGAATCATTTTTAAAATGCCTCCGAGAGAACCCATATTTTTTAACAGTTTGGTTTGTTTAAGAAAGTCGGTAAAATCGAACTTTGCCTCCAGCATTTTCTGCTGCATCTTTTCGGCGTCGGCGATGTCGAATTCTTCTTGCGCCCTTTCTACTAAGGTTAAGACATCGCCCATGCCGAGGATTCTCGATGCCATGCGATCGGGATAAAATGGTTGCAAGGCTTCGACTTTTTCACCGACACCGACAAATTTAATCGGCGCGCCAGATATCTGCCGCACTGATAAGGCTGCACCGCCGCGGCTGTCGCCGTCTAGTTTAGTTAAAATTGCGCCGGTAATGCCGATTTCATCGTGAAAAGTGCGGGTTAAATTCGCTGCTTCTTGCCCGGTCATCGCATCAACAACTAACAGCGTTTCGTGGGGTTTTACTGTTTCTTTGATGCGGGCTAATTCTGCCATCATATCTCGATCGATCTGCAGGCGGCCTGCTGTATCGACGATGATGGTATCGATGCCTAATTCTTTGCCGCGTTCGATACCTTGGCGGGCGATTTCTACGGGATCGGTATCTTTGCCGAGTTCAAATACGGGTACGTCAATTTGTTTGCCGAGAGTGAGTAATTGGTCGATCGCGGCGGGGCGGTAAATATCAGTTGCTACTAACAATGTACTGCGGTTTTCCTTGCGGAGGTGCAGTGCTAATTTAGCGGTAGCAGTGGTTTTCCCGGTTCCTTGAAGGCCGGCCATCAGTACCACTGTCGGGCCCGGATCGGCACTGGCGAGGGGTACGTTGGTTTCCCCCATGACGTTGACGAGTTCGTCGTAGACGATTTTGATGAATTGCTGATCGGGACGGACGCCGCTAACTACTTGCGCCCCTTGTGCTTTGGCCGCTACGTCGGCGATGAAGGTTTTGACGACTTGGAGGTTGACATCGGCTTCTAGCAGGGCGCGGCGGACTTCTTTGAGGGCGTCTTGGATGTTGGACTCGGAGATTTTGTCTTGTCCGCGCAGTTTTTTCCAGGTTGATTCGAGTCGATCGGCGAGGGCTTCAAACATAAGGTATTGTGGGCTAGGCAGTATTTTTAATTTTAAGCCTAAATGCGGGTGTTGGGATTTAAGATTGAAAATTTTACAGGATTTACGGAGCGATAACTTGTTTTGTCATTTAAATTGATGCAGGAGCGATCGTCTTGTAGGAAAATCTTCACCTTTATTTTCAATTCCGTTTAATCTGAGCTCTTGCACGCCTTTCAACAATCTTGTAGGGGGGTTGATTTTTCAATAATCCTAGCTAATAATTGACAATATAAAAAAACGCCTCACCTAAGTTTTCTAAAGTTAAATTAAAATTTATATAGTTTGATGAATAATGCTGGTGCAGAATTGACATTTTTTGAATGCCAGCATACACTCTAATCTTTAAGGGTGCCAAAAACTAGGCAAATAATTGCTTCAATATAACAATACAATTATGACACAATCAAATATTTTGGAACTGGCAAGGCAGGGAGATGCAAAAGCGATCGCGTCTCTGATGAACGGTCAGCTACAACCCAAGCAAATCAATGCTAAGGTTTCTGCGAAGAATGGTTGCGTGCAAGTGCTATTGGAAGCAGCAGAAGTTCCCGATCGAGATTTTCTAGTGGCTTGGGTAGTTAAAACAATAGTAGATTTGGGATCTGAGTCGATCGAGAGAGTGAAAATCTTCGGGCGACAGACTGGTTGTCAAGAACCAGCATGGAGTCAAGAGTTGGAAATAGCAGGACAAAAGTCGCCGGTAGTTGAGGAAAAAGCGACAAGTATTTCTAGTCTCAATTCAGAAACCAAGCCAAAATTGCGCGCCATGCAGGAAGAAGCTAAAAATGGCGATCTGGAAGCATTAATTTGGCTGTTAAATATACCTTTGAAAAAGAAAGGAATTGCAGCCGCAGCAATCAGGCAAGGCGATCGCTTGCAAGTTATGCTGGAAGCGACACAAATTCCCGATAGCAAGACAGCTATTCAAGTGATGCGCAGGGAATTAAAGAACTTAAATGTGCCTTGGATCGAATCTGTGACGGTTTACGGGCAAAAGACTGGTGAAGATTTTCCGGCATGGGAGCAGGAATTTGAGTTATGGGCAGAAGCTCGGCAGCAAGAAATTGAGAAAATAGCTAATGAAAAAGCTGGAAAACTCATTGAGAATATTTTGAAAACCATATATTTTATAATTATAGCAATATATTCGCTATACTTTATATGGGTTGTGCCTTGGTTTTTATCTGTGGGTTTTTATTCGGCTCGCTATCATTCATCTCAATATTATACAACTACAGGTTCAATATTAACCAGTTTAGTGAATTTTGTAATTTTGTCTTTGCTTGCTCTACTACCAGCAATCTTTGCGAAGCAGAAAGGTAGGAGATTTTGGCTGTGGTATTACTACGGATTTTTAGTATGGATATTTGCAATCATCCATGTATTCATTATTCAACCAAAATCATGAGCTAGAGTGGGACAATAGATTTAAATAGAGACAATAAAAATTCAGAGGAGCGATCGAAATAGATGACACAATCGAGTATTTTAGAACTAGCCAAACAAGGAGATGCAACCGCGATCGCATCTTTGATGAACGGACAACTAAAACCCAAGCAAATTAATGCTAAAGTTGCCGTAAAAAATGGCTGTTTGCAGGTGATGTTAGAAGCAGCAGAAGTACCCGAAAGGCAAGTTTTGGTGCCTTGGGTAGTTAAGTCGATGGCCGGTTTGGGGGCGCAGTCGATCGCAGCAGTGAAAATTTACGGGCGAGAGACTAATGTGAAAGTGCCCGCATGGAGAGATGAGTTGGAATTAGCAGGACAAGCTTTGCCTTTAGTTGATGCAACAGCGGAAAGTATTTTTAATTTGGATTGGGAAGCAAAGCCCAGCCTGCGCATCATGCAGGAATTAGCTAAAAATGGCGATGTCAAAGCACTGGTTTGGTTGTTAAATTTGCCTTTGAAAAAAAAGGGAGTTGTTGCTACAGCAAGTTTTAAATTAGATGATGATTTGGAAATCGTACTGGAATCGAAGCAAATTCCCGACCGACAAGCCAATATTCAGATGATTCGCATGACTTTAATGAATCTGAAGGCGAGTTGGATAAAATCGGTCAGAATTTATGGGCACAAGAGTGGTGAGGATAATCCCGCATGGACTGGTAAATTTGAGTTAGGTGTCCGAGATAGACAAAAAGAATTGGAAAAAATAACCGATGAACAAGCTAAAAAAATCACTGTGAATGCTTTAATCATCCCATTTTACATAATTATTAGATTGTTGTACAATACGCTAGTATTACGTTACATCCCATTCTTCTTCTAGTTGTTGCAATTTAATTGTGAGCTGGCGTGCGAATTCTAAAATAACTAAAAATTTAGATGCTGGCTGAGGGTGTTTTCGAGTTTGTCGGCAATCCCTTCAACCCAGTTTTCATCTTGTTTTGTATAGCTGCGGGGCGCGTTAGCACCTAAAATTAAAACGCCTGCAGTGCCCAGCGGCTGACAGATGACCCCTTGAGTATTTTCTGGCAAATAGTCAAATTCGATTTTGCCGGGATAAATGTTGAGATTTACTAAATAAACTGGTTTATTTTTATCGAGAACTCGCTGCAAAATTGCCCCTGGTTTGACTTCTGAATTCGCACCTAAAATGCCGCGTCGCAGTAATACTTTACCTCGATAAAAAATGACGATCGACCTGGTAGCGGTATTTGTCAATAATAAACGCGATGCCCAAGCTAATTCTATTTTGACAGCTTCCGGCAAATCCGGTGCCAGCTCAAAACCTTCTTCCCCAATAAGCTGCACGGAATCGGGCGATCGAGCTTGAACTTGCTGCCACAACAAACCTGTTAAAATCAGCAAAGCGCTGACAATTACTCCCAAAGCGTCCGATCGAGCTTGAGAATCAGTAATTTGCACAGTCAGCAAGCGGTTTACCATCAGCAGCGTACCCGCCAACCCTCCCGCCACTAACGGCAATTGTCGCAATACTTTATTTGGATCTGATTTAGTCATTAGTCTGCAGTCAAACGAGTTACACTTAGAAACGCACCTATAATTATCTAATTATTGACTTAAATATTACTCTAGTGACATACTCCCACGTCAAGCGAGTACGCTATGACGCGGGCATCTTTGCAGCCCGATTAAGGGTATGCAAAATTTCCTTCACGGTACTGTTATCCATAGTTCCGACTACAGAAAGATTCCCGTTACGGCGTTTTATACTTGGGAAAATGTCCAACCCAAGTCTCTTTAGATTAATCGCGGCGTTAAGATCGCGATCGACCATCAGA
>JBOFTL010001351.1:0-2228 GCA_051652045.1 Microcoleus sp.
TATCTGGATGTTGCATCAAAGCTTGGGAAAGTGGCACTGTGGGTTCGTCAATCCAACCAATAATATCCGGCGGTGCTCCGGCAGCTACAGCAGCATCGAGGACAATTTTTGCCGCCGCAGCCGTACAGGATTTAGCGCGGGGATGGGGGGAAAAGATAATACCGTTGCGAGTTTTTAAGGCGATTAAAGACTTAAAAATTGTGGTGGAAGTCGGGTTAGTTACGGGTACGATTCCCGCCAGCAATCCCACGGGTTCGGCAATGCGTTCGTAGCCAAAATGTCGATCGGACTCAATGATACCGCAAGTCTTGTCATTTTTGTATTTGTTGTAAATCATTTCTGAGGCAAAATGATTTTTGATTGCTTTGTCTTCAATGACGCCCATTCCCGATTCTTTGACTGCTGCTTTGGCTAGGGGAATGCGGGCGGCGTTGGCTGCTAAAGCTGCTTGTTTGAAAATGCGATCGACCTGTTCTTGAGTGTAAGTAGCAAATTCGGTTTGGGCTGCTTTTACTTTTTGAATTAGGGTTTCTAACTCGTCTGTATTGGTAACTTTCATGTTAATTATTTACCTCTGTTTTTTTGAGATAGATTGGGGAACCGCAGATTGAGGCTGATTAACGCGGATTAACGCGGACGTATAGCAATCCTAAATGAGTCATAAACTTTTAACCCCACCCCAGCCCTCCCCTTAGTAAGGGGAGGGAGTAAGAAGTTCGCAAATGATTGAGAATTGCTATAGTTGAGGATTGTTGGTGAGTTTGGGAATCTTGTGTTTTAATTAGATGGAGCTAGCCCCGATCGCGCTGACTCCGCGATTGCGAAAAATATCGACTGTTTGTTGCACGAGTTCGGGTGATGCTGCTGGTGTATTTTTGAGTTGGTAGTCGAGTTTTAATGCTTCCCATTTGTATTCTCCCATTTTATGAAATGGCAATACTTCAACTCGTTCTACGTTGGTTAATTTGGCAATAAAATCGGCTAGTTGTTCGATGTTCTCCCTAACATCAGTCAAGTGAGGAACTAGAACGAATCGAATCCATGTTGGCTTGCCTATTTCGCTGAGGTATTTTGCCATTGCTAATGTAGGTTCGATCGAAACATTGGTAACTCGGTAATACAGTTCGGGAATGTAGGATTTGATATCTAATAATACTAGATCCGTCATTTCTAAAACTGGTTTGGCAACTTCTAAGGGGCAAAATCCTGATGTATCTAGGGCTGTGTGCAAGCCAATTTGATGGCAGCGAGTAAAGATTTCTCGCACGAATTCCGGCTGCATCAAAGGTTCGCCACCGCTGACAGTAACGCCTCCTTTGCGCAAGTAAGATTTGCATTTTTGAATTTGCTCGATTAAATAATCGACGGTTACTTCTTTGCCATCATGTAAGTTGCGACAATCAGGATTGTGACAGTAAAGACAGCGTAACGGACAGCCCTGAGTAAAGATGATAAACCGAATTCCCGGGCCGTCTACTGTACCGAATGTTTCTATTGAATGAATTCGACCGATTTCAGACATAAGGAGAAGGAAGAAGGAAGAAGGAAGAGGGAAGAGGGAAGAAGGAAGAAGGAAGAGGGAAGAGGGAAGAAGGAAGAGGGAAGAGGGAAGAGGGAAGAAGGAAGAAGGAAGAGGGAAGAGGGAAGAGGGAAGAAAAGCGGGCCAGTAAGCTTTTGGGTGATTTGGATCTTGCGTTTAATTAGGTGGACTTACTTAAAGACTTCAGTCAGCATTTAACCTAGTTCGTAGTGAGGACTTCAGTCCTCATCAAATAGGTTCGTAGTGAGGACTTCAGTCCTCATTTATTCCAAATATGCGATCGAGGACTAAAGTAGGGTGCGCAGTGCGCACATTATACCAAATCCGGGTTATTTATCCACTTTATAAATCTTCCGTCAGTTCCCAAAGTCTTTGCGATTGCTTCACTTCGTTCGCAATGACAATAGAGGGGCCCGGATTTGGTATTACCTCTATATGTTGGGGGTTTTTCGCGGGGTGGGGGCGGGTTTATATAAGCTGTTTGTAAGCTTCAAAGCCCTTGGCGAACCCGGCCCTACAGGATTGTTGAAAGAGGTGCGAGATCTGAATACTGCGAACAAATATCAAACACGTTCGTGGAAAGTCCGTTGAATTACATCTAATTGTTGTTCGCGGGTAAGCTTGATGAAATTCACCGCATAACCGGAGACGCGAATTGTTAGTTGCGGGTATTTTTCTGGATGTTCCA
>JBOFTL010001352.1:0-3547 GCA_051652045.1 Microcoleus sp.
CCATCAGTTTCATCTCCAGCAGGTTTCCGAAACTGAATGACAAACCAGACGATCGCCCCTTGTACCACCAAAAATAGTGCCGTGGCGATCGTCACCATGACATTGAAAAAATTATCGACCAGTGGTGCTTGTTCGGAAGCTTGCTCTGGCAGCAAGCCGTGATTTTGACCTACCCAAAGGCTAATTAGAGCGATCGCCATACCCGCAAGTAGGGTCAAAAGAGAAGCGGGAATCTGTTTCATAAGTTTTTTCCCTGCTGTTGACTCAATGAAAACAATCGTCTGACTTCTATGCTTATATCAGATACTTTTAAGCCAACAAGCAGCTCTCATCCCGATCCATCTGCTGAACTCATTAGTAATGTACTCAAACGCTCAAACAGCTCGATCGCAACCATTTCAGGCAAACGTCGGGGACGGGGTACAGGTATTTTCAGACCCAGAGATTGAGTATTAATGGGTAAGGGGGGCTAGTATTTTCTTGACTGACGCACCGCCTTTGCACAAACCTGAATTACTCCCGAAACCATCAAAGATTATCGATCTCTCTTTTGTCACTTCGGGGAGAGGATAAAATGCCAATGACCGTAATGATTTTTGGATTCTATTTAACACCGAGAATGCGGCTAATTTAGTTGCTATTTTATCCTATTAAAAAAGACTTTTAAGGTAGCGCTAAAAGTAATGAATCGATCGCATAAACATCGTAACACAGACTACGAAATGAGCTAGAAAACTGTTAGCAGCGAACAGAATATTCGCAAGATATTAAGAAATTATTGAATCGCTTAAATTGAACAAAATCATCGAACATTTTTAATTATAAATTAAGAGGTTAACTAGCTCTTAATTGCAGAGTTAATCCTATGGCGCACGCAATCACAAACCGATGTACTCAGTGTGGGGATTGCGTTCCCCAATGTCCCAGAGATGCCATCAAGCTCGAAGATGGGGAATTCTGGATCGATCCCATGTTGTGCAACGACTGTCAGGGCTATTCCCCTGAGCCGCAATGCGTGAGTGTTTGTTCGATCGACCTGCCGCCGATGCCCTTGCAGGCAAAGAAAGGTCGCTGTAAAACAACCGCCAGAACCCTTCCGAGCCCCAACCTGTTTGCAAATGGCAAAAGCAGCCCCTTTGCCTCCGCGATCGCCGTGTGGGAGGCTTGTAATGTGCTGGCACAACGTCAGTCCCTACCCTGGAAAATCGATGCGGATGGCAAACTCTATTACGAACGGCAGGTGAATGGCGGACGGGGAACGATCGCCTTCCGCCTCGCCAACGCCCTCGACGCAGACCCTCCCGTTACTTTAGACAGCGCAGCAGCGAGAGCTGAAATTGCCAATTGGGATGTGCGATCGGCCTGTCTGCACCTGATTTTTGCCGCTCACGCTATTGCTTTAGAACAACCTTGGGAACAAGAATTTATCATCAGCGACCGTCAAATTGAAAGCTATTTAGGACTGGAAAAACGCAAAGATTTGAGCAAACTTGCCAAGTTGACCGCGATCGTAGAATTGGCTCAGCAGCCTTGCAAATTATTACTAGATATCAACTGGTTTCAACAAGGACGGGTGCGGGGATTCTCCCTAGAAAAAAGCCCGCTGTGGCATTTGCTGGAAATTCGACATCACTTTCAGGAAGATGATTTAGGTTGCAAGCATTTAATCGGACTTACTTTCAGAATCAAAGCCGGAGAGTGGTCAAAATATTTTCTCGACCGGCGGGGAGCGAAAGAAAGTTCGGCATTTTATCAATACAGCAATTTGCCTAAATCGCTGCTGTGGACTGTAACCAGTTTGTGGCAACAGCACGAAGGTGCCTGCCGGATGTTGCTGTGGTTGCTGTTCAAAACCAAAATGGGCAGCGAACAGCGTCTGACTATACCGACGCTGATGCGGATTGCTTACGGAGAAGCAAAGGTGTTGAAAGCTGCTAATGTGCCAGAAGAACGCAAGCGATTGCTGCGATCGTTCGAGAGCGATTTGGAAGCGATCGATCGCTACGGACTCAAACCAATTTTCGATCCCGTCACCTACCCGCCGGAGATTCAACCCTTGTGGGTGAAGCTGGCTGACTTACCCGACGATGCCGACGCAGCACTGGACTTTTGGATTGCAGACGGCAGCAATGACAATCGCCTGACTGACGCGGCTCCCCGCGACAAGTGGAATCGCCTGATGCAGGCACGGTTGTTGTGTTTCGAGCTACCTGAAGGCTGGGAAGCTCGATCGACCCCAGCAACGCCCAAAAAATCACGCAAATCTCAACGCCAAACCAAGGCTCAGGCACACTCGCCACTTTCAGCTCAGCAGATAGTAACTGCTAGAAAAAGCTTGCAATTAAGCCAGAGAGACTTAGCAACTCATATCGGCAAAAGTCAAAGTTGGGTGCGCGATATTGAGAGCGGTCGCCTGCAAGTTGGTTTCAAGGAGCAACAACTCTTATTAAAAGTATTGGGTGTGATGCCAATTTAACCGGATTTGGTATTAGATTCGCGCTGGCTCGCTCGTATTTGCGATCGAACAAATATTTAGATCGGACAAATACTTCAATTGCAATCAGATTTGTTCCCAGTTTGGAATGCGAGTCGGCAGAATATTGCGGACTGAAGTCCACACTACGAACCGTTGAGAATTTCCGATCGCACTCCGTACACTCCGTAAATCACTACACCAATTGTAGGGATTGCAGTGCGCACCTTACCGCTAATCGATCGATCTTTATTCCGTAATTTTACGGCTGCAATCTGCCTTCGGAAAAATGTGGAAAAAAGCACCTTCGTGATGGATTAAGGTAACGCGCAAAGACTCGCACCAAATCATCAATACATCCTGATTCATCTGAAACTGGGATGAGCTAACGAACTCTCGCAGTTGTTCGCCTTGAACTAGAAAGGGTTCATAATTGTCGAAAAAGCACTCATCTGGAATAAACCACAGCATTCCGGAAGTGGGCGGCCGCGTAGAGAAAACCAAGTCGAATAACTCCAAGTCCTCATATTCCTCAAACTCCTTATCGCCATAACCTTCCGGATTGGCACGGAATACATTTTGGATAAGTACCGACTCAAATGGGATATTTGCCTGGGTAGCTGCCTCAAGAATTTTGTCTGGCGTCATGAAAAACGGTCTAGAAATCATCTCTAGCGCCTGCGGGAAGATAGTCAGCAGGCGATTGTGTGCGCCGACCCAGCCTGGTTTTTGGTATCGCGGATTTTGATTCCTTGACTCGAACTCTTGGGCTTGTCTTACCTTCCAATGATTACTTTTGTCCACAAATAACCTCCGCTAACGAGGAATGAAATTTAGACCGATCGAACTCTCAATAAAAATACTTCTCCACCTTAAAATTAGCAAATCTTAACTGTCCGTTGCATTTGAATTTTTAGGTCGATCGAACCCTGAAGCAGTACCTCGTGTTGCCAGCCAAAATTCAAAATAGCAGACATCAGACTAAGATAGATTTTTGCACTCTTCAGTATGCTTTTAAACCCTATTTTTTAATAAGTTTGTGACTGAAATAGCATAATTTATTCGAGATTCTTC
>JBOFTL010001353.1:0-5076 GCA_051652045.1 Microcoleus sp.
TCAAAGGTGATGCTGGAGATGACTTTTTGCTAGGTGGCAAAAATAGCGATTCTCTGATTGGCAATGAAGGGATAGATTCCATTTTTGGTAATCGCGATCGAGATTTTATTAATGGTTGCGAAGAAGATGATTTGATTAATGGCTGTGAAAATGAGGATTTTGTGGAAGGCGGGAAAGGCAACGATACTTTATTCGGTGGCAAAGCTTTGGATGTAATTTTGGGCGATCGCGATCGGGATTATCTTTACGGTAATTTAGGTAACGATACGTTGTGTGGGGGTAGTGACAGTGACTTTCTCAGCGGCAATGAGGATGAGGATTTAATTGATGGATCTCAGGGTAACGATACCATTTATGGCGGTGAGGAAAATGATACACTCATCGGGTGCGATGGCGATGATTTATTATCAGGAGATTTAGGAGATGATTGTTTGGTGGGAGGTTTGGGTAACGATACGTTTGTTTTGGGATTCGATCGAGGATTCGATCTAATTGCTGACTTTACCAATGGTCAAGATTTTATCGGTTTGTCGGGGGGATTAAGGTTTGAGCAATTAGAGATTGTACCGGACAATAATAATTGCCTGATTAAAGTGAAAGAGACAGGAAGTGCGATCGCATCTTTAATCGGAATCGATTCTAACTCGATCGGAGTTGCAGATTTTCAATATTTGTGAGAGCGAAATTCAAGCTGCATTAAATTGGAGATGATTTGCGATTTATATAGCAATCGTAAATCATTTGTAAATTTCTTGCTCCCTCCCCGCGAGTTCGGGGAGGGCTGGGGTGGGGTTGAAAATTTACGACTCCTGCAAGGATTGCTATATACAAAATCGGTAATATTAACCTCGCATCCTGCTTGCAGTCGATCGCCAAACTACCGATACAATTAGCGCACGGAAAGAATGCGATCGTCCAAATGCTTGCTTGCCGTCAAAACTTCCTGCCTCGCCCACTTATCGGCCGCCAAAATATCATCCAAAGTTGGATGCTGGCAGTTATCTTTTTGATGTTTTTCGCACACTTTATCAATAACTTTCGGAATATCCAAAAACTGAATCTTCTCTTCCAAAAATAGCGCTACCGCCTGTTCGTTGGCCGCATTCAATACCGCAGGCATCGAACCGCCAGCCCGTCCCGCCGCATAGGCTAATTTCATGCAAGGATATTTGTGATGGTCGGGTTCTCGGAAAGTTAAATCGCCGGATTTTACCAAATCTAGCTTCGGCCAATCTGTAGGAATTCTTTCCGGCCAAGACAAGGAATAAAGCAACGGCAAACGCATATCCGGCCATCCCAATTGCGCTAAAACAGATGTATCTTGCAGTTCGATCAGCGAGTGAATGATGCTCTGGGGATGGATGACAATATCAATATCATTGTAATCCATGCCGAACAAGTAATGAGCCTCAATTACTTCTAATCCTTTGTTCATCAAAGTTGCCGAGTCGATCGTAATTTTCTGTCCCATCGACCAATTCGGATGTTTTAAAGCATCGGCTACTTTAACTGATGCTAATTTTTCCACAGGCAAATCTCGAAATGCACCGCCCGAAGCTGTAAGAATAATTCGCCGCAAGCCGCCCGCAGGTATCCCTTGCAAACACTGAAAAATTGCTGAATGTTCGGAATCTGCCGGCAACAATTTTACTCCATGTTTTGCCACTAAGGGGTTGACAACGGGGCCGCCTGCAATTAATGTTTCTTTGTTAGCTAAGGCGATATCTTTTCCTGCTTCAATCGCAGCAATTGTTGGTAGCAAACCGGCGCAGCCGACGATGCCGGTGACGACAGCCTGAGAGTCGCCGTATTTGGCAACTTCGACCGCGCCTGTCTCGCCTGCAAGTAAAATAGGTTGAGGATCGATGTCCGCGATCGCCCCTCGCAATTCCTGTAAGTCATCTTCGTGGCAAATTGCTACAATTTCGGGCCGAAACTGTCGAATTTGCTGGGCTAACAGTGCTATGTTTCGTCCGGCACTTAAACCGACAATCCGAAATCGATCGGGATATTGAGCTACAATATCGAGAGTTTGAGTGCCGATCGAGCCGGTGGAACCGAGAAGAGTTATCGCTTTCACAATTTTTTAATGTTTTATGGATTATCCTAATTTTACGATTACTGGGACTAAAATTAGCGGTTAATTATGGTGCGACAAGCAGATTTGAGGAAATTGTAATTTTGAGCGATCGGGTAGTGCCAGATTTCATGCACAATGAGGAAAATTTTACAGATTCTAGTGAGGGTACCAGCATCTCGCAAGGAGAAAAGATGCAGGAAGGCAGATCGCAGTTACCGTCGAGCCTGGTTTTGGCGATCGCAATTGCTGCAATAATTTTATTTTTATCTAGCAGTTTGCGGCACGCTTTATTTCAATCAACTGCTTTCGATCTAGGAATTTTTGACCAAGCAATTTATTTAATCTCTCAAAATCAAACGCCTATTTCTTCTGTGATGGAGATTCATATTTTGGGAGATCACGCTGCGATCGCCCATTATGCGCTAGCTTTGTTGTACAAAATTTACCCTGACGTGCATTGGCTGTTTTTGGTACAAGCAGTTGCTTTATCTTTAGGGGCTTGGCCGACTTGGAGTTTAGCACGTTTGTCGGGTTTGGATCGAGAAAGATCGAGCGCGATCGCCTTAATTTATTTACTGTATCCAGTAGTATTTAATGTCAATTTATTTGATTTTCACCCGGAAGTAATCGCTTTACCAGCAATTTTAGCAGCAATTTTGGCAGCGCGTTTAAATAAATTAGTGTGGTTTTGTAGCGCTATTTTATTAATTTTGAGTTGCAAAGCCGTTTTGTCTGTGACTGTTGCTGCGATGGGTTTCTGGCTGTTGTTTTGGGAGAAAAAACCGCGTTTTGGGGCGATCGCGCTATTGCTAGGTACGGCTTGGTTTTTCATTGCTTCTGGGAAAATCATTCCCTACTTTAGCGGTAGCGAAGTTGCTGGAGTCGGGCGCTACGGCTATTTAGGTAACTCGGTACTCGAAATTGCCATCAATCTGATATTAAAGCCGCAGTTAGTATTGGGAAAAATCATTTCCTTCGATACCTTCAAATATTTATTTAGCCTAACTTTACCGATGATTTGGTTGTTGCTACCATTTTCTCGCAAAATTAAACTGGGATATTTAACAGCGCTAATTCCTGTCGTGCCGGCAATTGCCATTAACAGCCTTTCCGAGTTACCATTTCAACGCAGCTTAGCCTATCAGTATTCAGTGCCGATCGTTCCCTTTTTAATTTTAGCAGCGATCTCAAAAGAACAAGCAACAATCGTGGCAGAAAGATCGGAGAATCTAGAATCCGACACAGCGAAGGAACAACAGTTCGATCGCTCTGTAATTTTACCAAAAATTAATCCCGGCAAAATTACAAGTTTATCCTGGAAAAAAATCCAATTTCCCCAACTGTGGCGGGGACTTAAACTGCCGAAACATATGATAATTTGGTCATTAATAATTTTCTTGTTTTTGGGTGAATATAAAGATTTTTTTCTGTATTTTAACAGACTGGATACCTGGCAAGCGACGCGGGAGGCGATCGCGCAAGTTCAACCCCAAAGCAGTATTTTAACCGATAATAGACTTGCCCCTCACTTTGCCCACCGCCCCACAGTCAAATTGCTTTCCCAAGTTTCTCCCCAAACAAATTTAGCTGAATTTGAATACATTTTATTCAACCTGCGCCATCCCTGGCCGGATACAGCAAAAATTGGCGATAATTTAGCAAAGCAACTGAAAACTTCTCCCGATTTTAAATTGAGTTATCAAAAAAACGAAGTTTTACTATTTAAACGCAACGGGCGATCGAACAATTAGTTCGTATTAAGGACTTTATTCCTTAATTATCTGAGGACTGAAGTCCTCACTACAAACGAATACAAACGGTTCGTAGTAAGGACTTTAGTCCTTATTATTTGAGGACTGAAGTCCTCACTACAAACGGTTTTTTGTCTAATTGATTTAAGCGGCTGGAATTTCAAATGCTAACTTTAAAATCTATCAAAATTCATCCATTATTTGTCACGATCGTCCTGACAGCAATCATCTTTTTTGTTGCCAGCAGCGTGCGACACGCATTGTTTCATTCAACTGCATTTGACTTAGCAATTTTCGATCGAGCAATTTATTTGATATCTCAAAATCAAACGCCATTTTGCTCGTTAATGGGAATTAATATCTTAGGCGATCACGCCGCATTGATTTTCTATCCGCTAGCTTTATTTTATAAAATATATCCCGACGTACACTGGTTGTTTTTAGTACAAGCAATTTCCCTCGCTATCGGTGCGTGGCCGAGTTGGAGTTTAGCACGTCAAGCAGGATTAAATGAAACTAACGCCTTTGCAGTTGCAGCAGTTTACCTGCTGTATCCGGCAGTATTTAATGTCAATCTATTTGACTTCCATTCTGAAGTTATTGCCATGCCAGCAATTTTAGCAGCAATTCTTGCAGCGCGACTCAATAAAATACTGTGGTTTTGTGCTGCTGTTGCCTTAATTTTAAGTTGTAAAGCCGTGCTTTCTTTAACTGTCGTAGCAATGGGAATTTGGCTGTTTTTCTTCGAGAAAAATCGCAAGTGCGGCTCGATCGCACTTTTTTTAGGTGCAGCTTGGTTTTTAATAGTTACTCAAGCCTTAATACCGTATTTTAATGAAGGCAGACAACACGCGGGAGTGGGGCGATATGAATATTTGGGTAACTCGGTTTTGGAAATAGCTGTTAATTTAGTGATGAAACCGCATTTAGTAGCAGGAAAATTTTTTTCAGCAGCTACTTTGGGATATTTAATTTTGTTAGTTTTGCCAGTAATTTGGTGGATTTCCCCGCGTTTTTTGTCGCCTTTAATCGGTGCTGCACCGATGCTATTGATGAACGTCCTTTCCGATATTGATGCTCAGCGAGATTTAATTCACCAGTATTCAGTACCCGTGTTTCCCTTTTTATTAATTACAGTAATTTCTACCATAGCAAACAGACAGGAAACCAGCAAGCGCTTTTGGCCGAATCTCAGAAATTATCTGTGGAATCACCGACACTGGGGGCCGCAAATTTGGCAGCGAG
>JBOFTL010001354.1:0-4546 GCA_051652045.1 Microcoleus sp.
ATTACCCATTACCAATTACCCATTATCTATTACCAAGGACTACCAATCATCGTAAAAGCGGCCCAAAAATAAGGATGAGCCAGATTGCGTGAAGGGAAGCTATCCCCTAGGGAATCGCCCGCATTTAACGTTTGTGGTAGCACCTGCAAGCCATTTTGCCCGCCACGTTTGGCTGCAACAAACGGACCGCGCAAAACTCCACCTTCGATCCGAACTTGACCTTTTATCATAGCAATTTGCGCTTGTCTGAGAGCTTCAGCCTTAATCGGTGCTGTTTTTAATTGATGGTAAAACTCACCCATCAATGCCAGCGTACCTTCATCAGAAACATACCACAAACTCGCTAAAGCTGACTTAACTCCTGCTTGAAATGCCAACCCAGCAAAACCCAACTCAGTTTGTTCGTCTCCTAAAGCTGTGCGACAAGCAGAAAGTACCAACAATTCAACAGGTAGATTATTCCACCCCATTTTTCGGAGATCGTTTAATAGCAGTTTGCTGTCCCACAATTGGATAAAAGAGTTTTTGGCTTCCCCAGCTTTAAACTCGCCGTGAGTTGCTAAATGAATTATTTGATAATTATTTTTACTTTGAGATCTCAGGTTTTCCAGAGTAAATTGTTCGTTCAAAAATGATTTACCCTTCCACAAATCTACAATAATAGATAGTTCTACTGGCACTGCTGGAAGTGGGGCTAACTGCTTGAATTCATCCGCTCCCATTGCTAAAACAGAAGCATTCTCGATCGATCGATAGCGGGTATCTGTGAGGGAAAAGGCAGGTATTTGACTGAGGGAATATTTTTCAACTAAAAACTGTTTTCCATCATGCAAGGCTGCTAACGGGAGGCTCCGCAAACCAGTATCTAATGAAAATAGTAGCGTATCGATATTTTGCTCCTGCAATTCTTTTTCTAAAGGTGCAATCATCAAACTGTAAAGTTTTTGAGCTGATGCTTTGTAGCTGGTTGTACTCTGTTTTCGGACATTAGAGATTTCTTGGCGAAATTCAGATGCTAATTTGAGAACGATTTCTTTGTTGACTTCAGGCACTGTTTTTCTAATTGCCTTACCCTCGGGCAGGAACAGCAACAGTTCTAATTGTTGGGCAAATAAGTTGACATAAATAATTGCCGATCGCTTGCCAGTTTGTGATGCGATTTTGCTCAAGGTTTCGCGGATATTTTCAGGAGATGTCCGAGAATTTGTCGAGGTTAGATCGAAATAATCTCTATATTTATCCGATCTATTTAGCTCTACAGATACCAGAGAATTGACATTAGGAAAAGGCTGAATATTAGTCGGAGGATTACCTACACCACTAGGAATATTTGGGATGGCTAATGGCAAAACCGACCCAGAAAAACCTCCCATTTGTGCTATATTTCCCGCAGCGGGTGGTGGAGGATTCTGACCAATACTGCGATCGTTAATTATCTGAATATTAGGGGAAACGGTTGGAACTGTATTAAAGTTAATCTGTTGCTTGACAATAGAATTAGGCTGAATATTGGTAAATAGGGAAGTGCGATCTAGATTCCCTTGTGTCGGCAAATTATCAATAATCGGACGCACAGAAAACAACTGCATATTATCGATCGCCGGCACGGTTTGAATTCTAGAAATCAACTGTTCGTTGACAGGAAAAGTTTGCGGGACATTCGGAGCAAACGTATTTTGCAAGTTATTTACCTGTTGGAAAGTTCGATCGGCTAGATTCGGAGGAAGTTGAATATTATTAGGGGTAGGATTGGGATTTGTCGTGTTGGTCTGTGGAGGTGGATCTTCACTGCGATCGTTCGCAGGCGAGTTGAGATTTTCTGTACTAGGTTGCGGAGAGAAGGCAAAATTAATATTGTTATTTGGCGAATTATTCGGCGAATTCGTCGGAGGTGTAGCCGTTCCTCCAGTTGGATTATTCGGCGAATTCGTCGGAGTATTAGTCGGAGGTGGAGTCGTTCCTCCAGTTGGATTAGTTTGCGAATTCGTCGAAGGTGGCAATTGCGATGACAACCTGGTTAATTGAACGCTACCGTCACTATTAACAGCAACATCGGAAGCATTATTAACTTTATTGTCACTACCTGTCAGAATTTCGGGAAGAGTTGCAGGTGATTTTTCACTACTCGCACTGGCAGTTTCTGCTTGAGAATTCAAAGCATTGTTGCTAACTTCTAAACTCAGCAAATATCCCGGTTGGCTGATGCGAACAACACTTTGACCCGGTACGGGAATAATATTAATTTGACCGCCCGGTGCCGATAATTGACCTGTATTGGTAACAGTACCGCCGATTAAAGTTAAATTTTTCCCTTGCTGCACCGCCAAATTTCCGCGATTAACAATGCTGGCAGGTGTCACGTCCGAAAATACAAAACTGGTAGGATTTCCTGTTAAAGCGAGATAGTTATTAGGACCGATCGCGCTCAAAAAATTATTACCAAAACCGATGCTATTAGCCGTTGTTGCTGTAAAAGATGCAGGTACATTTAACTGAGATGTCGCGCTAAAAATAATGCCCGCTGGATTGATTAAAAACAAGTTAGAATTGCCACCACTAACTTGAATTAAACCGTTGATTGTAGAAGCCTCCCCACCAACAACCCGCCCGAAAATATTTTGGATGTTAGGATTGGAAAGAAAATTAGCTGTTTGATTTTTGTTCAAACCAAACCGCTGAAAACTGTGGAAAAGATTAGCACCATCTCCCGAAAGTTGGCCACCGCTAATATCGAGACGATTTCCTTGAGGGGTGAGAGTAGTTCCGGTTCCGTCATTTGCGGGAATAATCGATTGTCCGACAGCAGCAGTTTCTCCGAAGAACAAGCAAAATGATAAAATTAAAAACAGTTTTCTTGCTTGACATTTTGCGGTTTGGTGCAGTAAAATCATCATCCAGAACCTTCCACTACTAAACAAACATTTCCCGGCATCCACTCACTGACTAATTTAGAAATTGTCTCAGCTAGATCGAAGTCTTGTTTTGTCAGCCCCCCTGCGTCGTGAGTTGTCAGGCTAATCGTAACGCGGTTGTAGGCGATGGCGATATCAGGATGGTGGGCGGCTTTTTCTGAGGGGGAAATCAGGCAATTTACAAAACTGACAGCTTCCACAAAGTTTTTAAACTCGCGCGTATATTTAATAGTTTTACCTTCTCTAGTCCAATTCGGCAAATTTTGCAAGCGCTGAGAAATTTCTGTTTCGCTTAAGGGTTTTAGCTTGCTATTTTCAGGAATTTGTGCTAAGGATTGAGAGTTGTTCGTGTAAGGAGCGGGCGCAATCTGGGCGGCGGTTGTGGGGAAGCAGTTAATCGCGAGTGTTAAAGCAACAGGACTGCTTAAAATTAAACGCAAAACTTTATTAAACATGAAAGAAGGAAGAAGGAAGAAGGCAGAGGGCAGAGGGCAGAGGGCAGAGGGCAGAAGCAAGAATGAAGAATGCTTGGCATCACGTTCCATCAAGTAACCCTCATTCCTGTAGGGCGGGTTTGCCAAGATATCTGATAAAAATGAGAACTTTGGTAAACCCGCCTCGGTTTGCTTAGTTATTGTTAAGAGAAAGAAAGTGGTTTATTAATATCTATGATTGCCATCAATAATATTTGCAAAACCTTCGCGATCGCAACTCATAACTAATGACTGATTACTGATGACTAAAATAATTTTAGTCGATCGCGCAAAATTTCTCCTTGTTTTTGTGCTTCCGTCAAAGCATCCCTCGCACCCTGCACTATATCGGGAGTAGCCTTTTCCACAAACTTCGGATTTGCCAAACGGGATTCGATCGACTTAATTTCCGCTTCCAACTTAGTCAATTTCTTCTCAATTTTAGCCTTCAAAGCCGCAAGATCGACCACGCCAGCCAGAGGAATCAACACTTGCAAAGTACCGACAACCCCGGTAATTGTCTGTCCCAATTCAGCATCCAAACCAGCAGTTACCGTCAAAGTTTCTACCTTAGCCAAGTCTTTAATATAAACTTCGCTGTTGGAAACAAGTTGCCGTTCTTTTTCGCTGTCGCTTTGCAAAATTGCCGTCACCTTCACGCCCGGTTTAATATCAGCATCCGCACGCAAATTGCGAATCGTGCGAATCGTGCCAAACAGTAGATCGAATTGCTGTTCCAATTCCGAATCGATTAGCGATGATTCTACTTGAGGATAAGCTTGCAAAGCCAGACATTCCGCATCACCGGTTTGAGTCAAAGTGTGCCAAATTTCCTCAGTAATGTGAGGCATAAAAGGATGTAGCAACTTCAGAATTCCTTCCAACACGAAAGCCAAAGTTTGCCGTGCAACTTGCTTGGAATTAGGTTCGGCATCTTTTTGCAAGCGAGACTTAACCAACTCAATATACCAGTCGCAAAAATCGCCCCAAATAAACTCGTAAAGTCCCTTAGCAGCTTCTCCCAAACCGTAACTTTCTACGTAAGCGCGAGTTTCTTTAACTACTTGATAGTAGCGCGAAAGAATCCAGCGATCGCACGATTCTAGAAGCTCAGCCGCAGGTTTTCCCAAAGCTTGCGGAGTCTGCCCGTCCAAATTCATC
>JBOFTL010001355.1:0-7008 GCA_051652045.1 Microcoleus sp.
TTAGACTCAACCGCGTCAGGCTCTAACACTTGGGAAACTTGGGCAAAAGAAACTCGATCGAACTTACGATCTACACTCTCCTGCAACCGCTCCAATTGGGCGCTAAGTTGATTCAAGTGATGTTCCAGACCCTCCAAACGGCTGACTTCCTCGGCCGAAACATTGTGCTCGAACTCAGCAAACTTAACCGCTAGTTCGGCAATTCTTTGTTCCAAACGGATCGAGCCAGATACAGAAGCAGCAGACTCAGACACAGACAAAAACTGCCACAAAGCTTGCTTGCAGAGATTGCTAAAAGTCTGGTACTTAGTTAACTGCAGTTCCTTTTCCACCGCAGCCAGCAAAGTTCGATCGGCAGGATCTTCTGTAAACGCCACCGAAAAATCCGGTTTATTATTTGCCCAAAATGCCATAGCGTTGAAGCCTTAATGCGTTACTTAATCGTGGCTAGCTGAGCCTCAGCATAAATAAACTGTCCCAAAGTATTTGCTTTTCGAGAAGGCTGAGCCAAGTGAGCTTTCAGACTTGCTTCTTTGAGCAAAGGCTGAAGCACCTCCCAGAAAAACTCACCGCCTCCACCTGTGAGAACCACATCCGTCACCCGTTCCGGCAGCCACTTGACCAAACGTTCGGAAAGTTCGCTAGCGAACGTCTCCCGCAAATCCTTAATAATTGGGTCTAAATCGGTTGGTTTAGTAGCTCCTCTGGGGCGGTAAAAACGCTGACCTTCTGGCTTGTTAACAGCTTCCAGCAAAGACAGGGATTGAGCGTCAGCACCCGGAATTTTCGCTGCCACTTGTTCGTAGAACTTATTCATCGCAAAGGAATCGCTCTTAGAAGCGGCCCGAGCAAAGCGGAAGCGATCGACCATTAACAAATCGGTAGTTTGGTGTCCGATATCTACCACAGCCACCGACAGTTCGGGCAATTCCGGGGAAAACTCTTTATTATCTTGAGCCTCGCACCAAATCAGACTGCCGAATCCTTCCGGCATCACCCAGACGTGGCGGATGTCAAGTTCCACGCGCTCGCCGCGATAAACCATCAAATGAGGAGAACGCAGTTGGCTGACAATCTCTTCCTTTTCCTTCTCAAACTGTTCTTGCGAATAAAAAGGCAAACCCAGTACCACTGCGATTTCGCCCTTCATCTGATAGTATCCAGCGCAAGCGAAAACCTTCACCAAAGCATCTACAACTTTCGACTGATCGGCGGCACCTAGAGGAGCATCAAAATCAGCAGCCAATTGACCGAGTGCGTAACCCTTGCCTTGATACTCCAACCACATATCCAACAGCGGATCGGTGGCTTTCGACTCAAAGCTACCGCCCCGCACCTTTTCCACCGACATACTAGCCACGTTGGCGGGTATAAAAACAACGCTGTTCGGGTTGCGGCTCACGCAAGCTTTAGTTGCCGTCCGGCCCAAGTCAGCGCTAATAATAGATTTGCTGGACGAGATCTTGGTTTGCTGCGTCAGCATTACCGAATTAGGAACAAGCTGTCTAGTTGTCATCAGAAAAATGGGTGTGAAACCCCGTCCTTTAAGGACGGCTTTACATTCCCCCTTGCGGGGTGCTGGATTTTAAGTGCCGATCGGGCCAAGCTCCAGCAAACTCGTTTGAGTCTCGAACCGCATATACAGTGGGCAAGTTTGTCTTGGCTTTAACCCAACACCCGAACCGATCTAGTTTACAGATAGTCCAGACTTGGAAGATCCGAATGCGTACCAAACAGTATCTCAATGCGGTCTTCAACTCTTGCGTCACCCGAATTAGTTCGGTCAATCCCCATCCCTTTGAGGGAGGAGTTGTTGAAAAAAGCTTCTAGGATTTTGGAAAAATCCCCATCTTTTAAGTAGAGGACGAACAACGATTCGGGCAAATTTATTTGCCTTCCCCTGGAAGGGGACCAGTTTTGATCGCTTGCCGGCCGGGAACTGGAAAACCCGCATTTATTTCCTTGTGCAACTGACTGTCGCAGAGGTTACAGACTGGGGAACCATCTAGTAACATCTTGCGGACTACCGCATCCAGACTGTTCAGTTGTTCTTTGTGAAATAGGCCAGACACCGTTTTCGTCTTGAATCAAGCAGTCGGTAACTTTTCTGCCTCCAAGCCCTCCACCTTGAATTCGGGGATCGGCAACTGAAATGTATCACCTAAATTAGCCTCACCATTATCATGCCTTATACCAAGGCACTGCCACCCTTGAGAGCAGAGAGTTTTGCGACCATTTTTATAACTTTACCTAGAGTTGCATTCAAATCAGCATCAAATATTATATTCGGGACGATCGCCCGTTTCCGACTTTAGCGAACTTTTTCTCGATCGCTTCTGCCTCCGTCCTGTTGCCCTTAACGGCATTGTTAAGTTACATTTAGTTAAGATTCTGAGTGTTAACTTTTATGGCACTCCTCCCGCACCGCGCTCTTACCCGACTTATCCAAAATTAGAGGCAAGCATATTTATGAAAATTTCTTGGCGAACTGTACTGCTGTGGACGTTACCAGCCTTAGTCATCGGCTTTTTCCTGTGGCAAGGAGCTTTTGCACCCTCCCCTGCCGAAATGACTAAGAACACCGCCAGCACCCGGCTGAGCTACGGTAGATTTTTAGATTACTTAAACGCCGATCGAGTCACCAGCGTTGACCTTTACGATGGCGGTCGGACAGCGATTATCGAAGCAGTCGATCCCGAACTGGACAATCGCGTGCAGCGGTGGCGGGTGGATTTGCCCTCAAACGCTCCGGAACTGGTTTCTCGGCTCAGAGACTCCAAAATCAACTTCGACACTCACCCGATGCGCAACGATGGCGCGATTTGGGGACTGTTAGGCAATCTCGTGTTTCCGCTCTTGTTGGTAGCAGGGCTATTTTTCCTCTTCCGTCGCAGCGGTAACGTACCGGGCGGCCCGGGCCAAGCGATGAACTTTGGTAAATCTAAGGCTCGCTTTCAAATGGAAGCTAAAACGGGCGTGCTGTTCGATGACGTAGCAGGCGTTGAAGAAGCCAAAGAAGAACTTCAAGAAGTCGTAACATTTCTCAAAAAGCCGGAACGCTTCACTGCTGTCGGTGCCAAAATTCCTAAAGGCGTGCTGTTAGTCGGCCCTCCCGGAACTGGTAAAACCCTGCTGGCAAAAGCAATTGCGGGTGAAGCTGGCGTACCTTTCTTCAGCATCTCAGGTTCGGAATTTGTGGAAATGTTCGTCGGTGTGGGTGCTTCCCGCGTCCGCGATTTGTTTAAAAAAGCTAAGGAAAATGCCCCTTGTATCATCTTTATCGATGAAATTGACGCAGTAGGTCGCCAGCGCGGTTCTGGGATCGGTGGCGGTAACGACGAGCGCGAACAAACCCTCAACCAGTTGCTGACAGAAATGGATGGTTTTGAGGGCAATACTGGTATTATCATTATTGCTGCCACCAACCGCCCTGACGTGCTAGATTCTGCCCTGCTGCGCCCCGGCAGGTTCGATCGCCAGGTTACGGTAGATACGCCGGATATTAAAGGCCGTTTGTCGATTCTGGAAGTCCACGCCCGCAACAAAAAACTGGCTCCGGAGATTTCTTTGGACGCCATCGCCCGCCGCACTCCCGGTTTTACCGGTGCTGACTTGGCCAATTTGCTCAACGAAGCAGCTATTTTAACAGCAAGACGCCGCAAAGAAGCGATTACCATGCTCGAAATTGACGATGCAGTCGATCGAGTCGTCGCAGGTATGGAAGGCACGCCGCTGGTAGATAGCAAGAGCAAGCGCTTGATTGCTTACCACGAAATCGGCCACGCGATCGTCGGTACTGTAATTAAAGCCCACGATCCCGTACAAAAAGTTACCTTAGTCCCGCGCGGACAAGCTCGCGGCTTGACTTGGTTCATGCCCAGCGAAGATCAAGGTTTGATTTCTCGATCGCAAATTCTCGCCAGAATTACCGGTGCTTTGGGCGGTCGTGCTGCTGAGGAAGTAGTTTTCGGCGATGCTGAAGTTACTACCGGGGCCGGCAATGACTTGCAACAAGTCAGCGGTATGGCAAGACAAATGGTGACTCGTTTCGGGATGTCCGACTTGGGCCCGATGTCTCTGGAAGCTCAACAAAGCGAAATTTTCCTGGGTCGCGACTTCACCGCGCGATCGGAGTATTCTGAAGAAATTGCCTCGCGCATTGACGGACAAGTTCGGGCAATTGTTGCTCGCTGTTACGAAGACGCCCGCCGCATCATGCGCGAAAATCGCACGGTAATCGATCGTTTAGTCGATTTGTTGATTGAAAAAGAAACGATCGACGGTGATGAATTCCGCCAAATTGTTGCTGAATACACTTTCGTTCCTGAAAAAGAACAGTACGTTCCTCAGATTTAGTGTGAATAATTACGGTGAATAATTGGGGCGAATAGAATTCGCTCCTACACAAACAAAGTCCGCCTTCGCGGACTAAAGAGTTGAAACCCGCGCAGGCGGGTTTTGTTTGTGTAGTGTCAAAAGAGTTAAAACCCGTGCAGTTAAATTTGTAGGTTGGGTTGAACGCAGTGATACCCAACACAGGTTACATTCAAGCAGATTAACGCAGATGAGGAAAAATGCTAACTAGATTTGTTAAATTTGTAGGCTGGGTTGAATGCAGTGATACCCAGCACAGCTTTGGTGTTGGGTTTCGTTCCTCAACCCAACCTACTATAACGTTGAGAGTTGAGAGTTGTAGTGCGAGCGTCGGGAGATCGCGATCGATTGATAGTTGAGAGTTGTGATGCGAGCATCGGGAGATCGCGATCGATTGATAGTTGACAATTTACTTTCGAGCTATTTATCAATCCTAAATCTCAAATCTTAAATCTCAATATGATATAATTCTAATCCCCCAATCTCCCAATCTCCAATCTAAAATCTAAAATCTAAAATCTAAAATCCAAATGACTTATCCCGCAGAATACCGACAAAGACGCGAACGGCTCATGGCAAAAATAGGCAGCGGTACGGCGATATTTCGCAGCGCTCCCGCCGCTATCATGCACAACGATGTAGAATATAATTACCGACAAGATAGCGATTTCTTTTATTTAACGGGTTTCAACGAAACATCTGCTGTAGCAGTGCTCGCGCCTCACCACGAAGAGCATAAATTTGTGTTATTCGTGCGACCCAAAGACCTAGAAAAAGAAACTTGGAGCGGCTACCGATCGGGCGTAGAAGGTGCTAAAGAAGTTTACGGTGCTGATGAAGCTTATCCCATCAACGAACTGGAAGAAAAACTGCCGAAATATTTAGAAAAAGCCGATCGCATCTATTACCATTTCGGGCGCGATCGATCTTTTGACCAAACAGTATTAAATCACTGGCAGCAGTTAATGGCAACTTACCCGAAACGCGGTACGGGCCCGATCGCTGTAGAAGATTCTAACATTATTTTGCATCCGATGCGGCTGGTGAAAAGTGAAACTGAAATTGCATTAATGCGCCAAGCAGCAGATATTTCAGTTGTCGCTCACAACCGCGCTCGGGAATTTGCCAAACCGGGGCGGTACGAATACGAAATTCAAGCAGAAATAGAGCATACATTTCGCTTGCAAGGTGCAACTCCGGCCTATCCTTCAATTGTGGCATCCGGCAGCAATTCTTGCGTCCTTCACTACATCGAAAACAACCGCCAAATGCAGGAAAATGAGTTGCTGTTAATTGATGCCGGTTGTGCTTGCGGTTACTACAACTCTGACATTACCCGCACTTTTCCTGTTAGCGGTAAATTTACCTCAGAACAAAAGATAATTTATGACTTAGTTTTGCGAGCGCAGTTGCAGGCAATTAATCAAGTATATCCGGGAAATCCTTACAGCAAAATTCACGAAACTGCCGTGCGCGTTTTGGTCGAAGGATTGATGGATTTAAAGCTTTTAGTTGGCGATATAGAAGAGATCGTTAAAGAGGAAAAATATAAGCCATTTTATATGCACCGCACCGGGCATTGGTTGGGATTGGACGTGCACGATGCTGGTGTTTATCAGTACGGTGAAAATCCTCAACTTTTGCAGCCAGGACAAGTGCTGACTGTGGAACCGGGGATTTATATTTCTCCTCAGATTAAACCCGTTGAAGGACAGCCAGAAGTTCCCGATCGATGGCGCGGAATTGGTATTAGAATTGAGGATGATGTTTTGGTAACAGTCGATGGCAATCAAGTTTTGACTGCTGGTGTTCCAAAGTGAAGGAAGAGTTGAGAGTTGATAGTTGAGAGTTGATAGTTTTTCGGGAGTTTTGAGTTTTGAGTTTTGAGTTAAAGACAGTTCAAAATTCACAACTGTTAGCTTACAATTCCCACTCTCCCACTCTCCCACTCTGCATTCTGCCTTTTGGCTTATACTTATTTTGTCAGAAATTAAGTACAGGCATTTTTTTGCAAAAATCCCGACATTTGTGAAAGTTGTGTAAATTTTCGCAATGCGCTCCCAACATAGGATTATTGTAATGTTACGCTTAATACAGCCATTGAAACAGGCTAAATTCGAAACTGCAATTAGCGATATCCTATGTTTATCGATCCCGCAGAGAGCGATCTATCCCTAGAAACCTACCAAAAATTAATAGCAGAACAACAAACTCAAATCCTGGAACTGGAACAGCAGTTGCAACAGGAAAAAGAATTGCGCCGGAAATTAGCAGAACCTATCGAAACAGACATCGCAACAGACACCGCCTTTCGATCGAACCAAACACTCATTCAAAAAATAGTAAATGCAATTCCAGGGTTGACTTACCTCTACAATCTCAACGAGAATTCTAATATTTATGTTAGCGATCGAGCGAGCCAAATTCTCGGTTACACGCCCCAAGAAATTAAAATTTTAGGTTCTCAACTATTTTCAAAGATCGTACATCCGGATGATTTGGCTAAAGTACCGGAAAATCTCGCAACCTTAGCCAAATATCAAGACGATCGAATATTTGAATGGGAATACCGCATCATAAATGCTAGCGGAGAATGGCGCTGGTTGATGAGTCGGGATGTTGTTTTTTCGAGAA
>JBOFTL010001356.1:0-2375 GCA_051652045.1 Microcoleus sp.
CTGACTTTGCCTTAGATATTATAGCGGTACATTGTTTATTTGGTGGCGCGATCGCGGGTTTAATGTATTGTTGACAGTCTTGGAGGCAAGCATTCTATATGTAGGGTGCGCACTGCGCACCTTACAGCTTAACTAATAATTAATCACTAATAACTAATCACTAATATGAAATGGCTGCAACCCGGAGATTTACTTAGAGTCATTGCCCCCAGTGGCACCTTGCGAGAATTCAGTAGCTTTGAACGCGGTGTAGAAATTTGGAAATCCCGCGGCTATCAAGTTGAATTAAGCCCCGGTTTTGACGATCGCTGGGGCTATTTGGCAGGTTCCGACGAAAATAGAGTCCGACAGTTAGTAGATGCCCTGAATGACCCAAATTGTCGCGGGATTCTCTGCGTTAGAGGCGGATTTGGCAGCACTCGACTTTTGGAAACAGCAAAAGTAGGACAACCGGGAAATTCCCAATTTCCCACTCCCAATTCCCATTCGCCCAAATGGCTGATCGGTTATTCAGATATTACTGCTTTACTGTGGAATTACGATAAATTGGGCATTTGGGGCGTTCACGGGCCGCTGCTGACAGGTGTGGCTGGGGAACCGGAGTGGTCCGCCGATCGACTTTTTGACTGTGTAGAAGGCCGTCCTTTACAACCTTTATCCGGTAAGGGATGGGGCGGGGGAAAAGCCACGGGGAGGCTGTTTCCAGCGAATCTGACGGTAGCTTCTCACTTGCTGGGTACCCCCTACCAGCCGGATTTAACCGGGGCGATCCTAGCATTAGAGGATGTTTCCGAGGCTCCTTACAGGGTCGATCGAATGCTAACTTTGTGGCGGATGGCGGGGGCTTTGGCGGGCGTGCGGGGTATTGCTTTGGGGCGCTTCAGCCGTTGCGAAATCGATCCGAGTATTCCCAGTTTTAGCATTGAGGAAGTTTTGCGCGATCGGCTGGGAGATTTGAAGATTCCCATAGTCTCGGATTTGCCTTTCGGGCACGATGGAGTTAACGCGGCTTTGCCGGTAGGAATTGAGGCGACTCTCGATGCTGAATCGGGATTGCTGATTTGCAGTTAAAAAAGTTAAAAATTGTAAATTTTGTAAGTTTGCAGTCATGACTTTAGTCACAGTCCAAAACGATTTTAAGGACTTTAATCGCGATCGCAAAGGATGTTAAGGACTTTAGTCATGACTGCTAAGGATATTAAGGATTTTAGTTCTAACTAGAAACAAAAAATCGCTCGTTTGGGTGAAGGCAATACAGGATGACAAAAGTTAGATTGAATAGCGATAATGAATTTAAGATGTTGGCACAAAGAAGACAAAAAGGTTTTAAGACTCAGGAGAGGTTGCTATGAAAGAACACAACATATTAAATAGTATTGCTGCCGCCGTTCTAGTGGCGGGATTGGCACTGACAGGGCTTCCCTCAAGTGCTATTGCGGAAAGGATTGGGAATAGCGATCGCATCGACGGAGTAATCCGCCGCACTTCTCCCATCTACCGCTTCCGAAATATGTGGACTCCCGGATCTCCAGTAGAAGAATTGCGGGGTCAAGAGTATACTTTCAGCGCTAGGGAAGGCGACAACATTCAAGTGTATTTAGACACAGATAGAAGTCGCGGTTTTACTCCCGTAATGGTGCTGTTTTACGGAAACAACCGACAAGTAGCTTTTACGCAAGACCGTTCTTTTGATTATCGCATTCCCCGCAGTGGCGATTACAAGCTTTTGGTGTTGGCAAAAGATGCTGCTAGGGGCGGCAGTTACACGCTAGAAATTTCGGGAATTGATGGCGAAAGGCAGGCTCGCGATTGGCGGGACGATCGCAGTGATAGAGGCCGATATAATGACCGTTATGATGGAGAACGGATTTTGCGAGATGATTTCGGCCTCAGACCGATCGACTGTCGCGAGAGACGCAGTATGGTGAGAGTCAGATTTGAGGATGATGGTAGAGATGCGATTTATTGTGCCATTCCCAGTCGCGATTACCCGCAAGGAGACTATTACTACAATTCACGCACGAGAGATTTAGATGCGACAAGGGTGGATAATGGTAGGTTCGATCGAGAAGATAGATGCCGAGTTTCTGTGGGCGGAGTGTGCGTCACTAGGTAATAGTTGATAGTTGATAGTTGGTAGTTGGTAGTTGCTGTAGGTTGGGTTGAACGCAGGGAAACCCAACATCAACATACGTAGGTTGGGTTGAACGCAGAGAAACCCAACACCAACATACGTAGGTTGGGTTGAACGCAGAGAAACCCAACATCAACATACGTAGGTTGGGTTGAACGCAGAGAAACCCAACACCAACATACGTAGGTTGGGTTGAACGCAGAGAAACCCAACATCCACAGTTGGGTTGCATACCAAATTC
>JBOFTL010001357.1:0-8637 GCA_051652045.1 Microcoleus sp.
AGATTTATTTGTCGATCTAGCGGCAGAAAAATTTGTCGCAGCCGAGAAAGCTGGCATAAAAATTGCAGTTTAAATCAAAAGTTTTATAAGTGTTTCTCCAGTTACAGATTTAGAAAAAGCACTCGGTCAGTATATTTTATATCAAGATATATTAGAAGAAACGGAGGTAGATAGAGTTTTATACTTAGCCATTCGTCAGTCTACGTATAAATAGATCCAGAGCGTACATTTGTTATCATAAGTTTATCCAAGAAGAGGTTATCTGATGCTAGAAACCACCATATTAGAAACCCTGGTCAAGTTGCCGGATGCCCTGAAACAGGAAGTTTTGCACTATGTAGAATTCTTGGCTGCCAAATATGCCAACGAAGTTGCCGTAAATCCTCCTCAAAAGAAACGTCAAGCCGGGATGATGAAAGGCACTTTTGTCTTACCGCTTGCTGATGATTTTGATGCACCCTTAGAGGATTTCCAGGAGTATATGGAATGAGTGCATTGCTCCTCGATACCCACGCCTTCATTTGGTTGTCAGAAAACGATCCTAATCTATCGGTTGCCTTGAAGGAGCAGATTGAATCAGCGGATCGAATTTATATCAGCATTGCCAGTCTTTGGGAAATTGCGATAAAAACCAGTATTGGTAAACTGACATTGCTAATAAAATATATCGATCGCAGCAAGAATTAACCCAAGAAAATATCAGTCATTCCTATTCAAATCTCGAATCTAAAATCGCTTGCTCTGAGTTTTTTAAAACAACTTCGCGGGCAATTGCTTGCACTTGCAACCATCCTTTTCGGCGCCAAAAAGAGTCAAGCGTTTGCGCGCTGATATTCAATTGTTTGGCAAGGGCAGTCATTTTTTCCGGCACGGGCTGCAAAAACAATTTTTGAGCGATAATTTGACAGTTACAATCGGGGCGGTTGCGCGGATGGCAGCGTCGCAATTTTTCTTCCGGATCGCGATCGATATATTGTTCGATCGCCCGCACCCAACATTTTTTTTCCTCAGTTTCAAGCTGTTCGATCGCCGAATTAAAACCACTAAAACAGCCGGATAATTTTTCGTATTCGGTATCTCCAGTATAAATTATGTGACTATCTCTTTGAGTATATAAATCTTTGATGCGATACCGAAGAAAAGCATTAATCCAAGCGACAAAACTGTCTTGCAGGGGAGATCGGGTGGGATGAAAATTGTGCAGATTTTTGTCCAACCATTCCCAAGTTATACCAAAAGCCTCCCAATATTGGGGATGAGAACTTTTTGATAATTGTGGCAAGCGGTGTACTTCCATCAACAACCGATTCATAGATTTTCTGCGATCCCAACTACCGCGAGGGTGCGAACAGACTTGGATAATTAGTTCGCGTAAATTCTCGTCAACAGGAGTGCGATCGGAATATAATTGAAGTGCCAAATCTAATTCATGTAAGCTAGCCATATTAGTTCTCCTACTCAAATCAATAAAATGTCAATGAAAACTGCGGGATAAATTGCTAGAGTAGAAAGGTAGATATTTACGCTACTGCTGCTAGCTAGCTTTGATGCGCGACGTTTGATTTGCAACTCGAAAAGCTAAATCCCAAGGCTGAACCCAAGCAATATCTAGGGGGTTTCGATCGAACTGAAATCTAAAGTAGAGCATTAAGTTTGCCCAAGCACGTTTTCCCAAAGTGGCTTAAATCCTGGTACAATTGCGGTTAGCAGCTTGGGAAATCGCAAACCTTGGGATTTAACCTTGGGATTCCCAAGGTTTTTCAGACAACTTTGTGTACTCGATCCATGCAGAATCAAAGAGGTAGGCATCTTGGCTGGAAGAAAAGCCAAGAAAATGCAAGGCTATTAGTTAAGGCTTTACATTCCCTCGTTGAGGGAGATTTAGATAAATTTAAGGACTGCGATTGCCTCACAAAAAATATCGATATTCATTGGGAAGGAACTAACCTGTGGGTGAAAAAGACAAGACTGCGAGATTTAGCTGAACTGACACAGAAATGCGGTAAAAAATTAGATACAGAGCAAATCCGTAGCGCCATTCACGCCTTAAAAAAGTTGGGGATTTTGGAAGATAGGCGCGGAGCAAATAACTCTAAAACCATTACCGGTTCTGACAAGTGGTGTTTTATGTTGGCGTTGCCATACATCGACAAGCAAGAAAATTTAGACTGGCTGTTTGGTAAAGAAAACAAAGGGGGAGAATGGGAACGCCGCAGAAACGAAAAACCAAAGGTTGATGAACTAACTCAATCAAAAACAACTGAGTCACTTGAGGATTCCAGCACAATTACTTCACAAGAAGCTAGTAATTATGTGGCAATTGGAAGAGCGATCGTTGCTAACAATCGCGGAATAAAATTAAAAGAAGACAGTGAATTAGTCGAAGCTAGAAAGCAGTTTGAGCTAGCTATTAAAATCAACCCAGACAATGCAGCAAGCTACTACAACCTCGCAGTAATCTATGAAGAAGCCGGAAAACTTGACAGGGCGATCGAACTTTATCAGGATGCTGCATTCTGCGGTTTTGCTGCTGCTTACTGCAATTTGGCTCGCTTGTACGGTATTGAATATCAAGACTGGGCGAAAGGTGTGGAAAACATCTGGCACGGTTGGAGATTAGTTGAAACCGAAAAAGTAGATGATGACAAAATAGTAAAAGCTGCTTTGTTGACTTATCTTGCTTGGGCGTGGAAAGAACAAGGACGCTGGCAAGAAGCCTTGGAAAAGTTACAAGCAGCAGTTAAACTACAGAGCGATCGAGGTTTAACATACGGCATCATGGCAGAAGTGCTAGAAAATCTGGGTAAAAAATCAGAAGCTTTAGCAGCGTGGAAAAACTGTCTCAGATATGCCAGATCCGAACAGCGAGATGAAGACATTTGGATCGGGAAGGCACGCCAGCGTTTGGGATAGTAAAACTTACGCACCTACCATCAAAAACCCAGTTGCTGAATATCTTTGGGAAAGATCCAGCTAGATCTTTCCCCAGATGCTTCGCTAAAAATTAAGGACAGGAATATTCATTGCCGTACTTGTCCTTGCAAATTCTTTGAGGTATCATATTTGTCATTAATGTCTCAACCTTGACCGTGCCAGCAGCGGTAGTACCTCGAGCTTTTGCCGGTGTCAAAGTTAATTCGCAAAGGGCGATCGTTAAAAGCAGGATGGTTGAGATTGACTTACAGTTCATTTTCATGTCTCTCTATCAATTTTTTGAACGAGGGACAATCGAGTTAGGCCTAACTGCTGTCTCCATACCTACCCTATAAATTTCAGCTTCCAACATGGAACCCAACATCTCAAAATCAAGTTGGGTTCCATGTTGGAAAGGTTAAAAATACCTCTCGCAATTGGCTGCTGCACGCGAATTTTGTTATTCAAACTTAAAGAGCTAAGATGACCGACATATTGAATTCCCCTTGCCCGGAGTGTCATGAAGCAGAACAGAAAGAAAATCTTGATATTAACTGTATTCTCAACAAACTAAAATCAATTAAGAAAGGGCAACTTTCCGATCGAGAAGTTACTTATCTGTGTTTGTGTTTGTGTTTGGTAACAAGGTATGAGAGAGCTTTTAGAATGGTTAATAATAATAAAAAACCGACAATCAAAGAGATCTATAACCAAGATCCAAATATAGCTAAAAAGGGCGAACAGCTAAGTGCAGATATGTCAAAGACATTACATCTGCATATCAAAAAACTGATGGGTATAGATGAAGAAAAACGCTTGCCACCGTGGCCGAAAGTCATATCATTTTTCAGAGAGCGAGAAGGATGTTGTAAAAATCAGGTATCGACGAACGATAAAAATGAATCCTATTTCCTAATTATAGAAGCACCCGGCAAAATTAACTCCAGCGAAATGGAGCGTTTGTTAAAGTCAATAGGAGTTACCATCAAAATGAAAAGTAGAATTGAAAATGAATAAATAACACGAAAGTTAGTCTCATTGATTTTTTAAATACTAGGTGGCGCTATGAGTGACAAAGATCGAGAAAAACCAAGTGAAAGTAAGTTGTTTGTATTTGAAGGTTCTCAGGAGGATTTTGACCGAATTATCAGCTTATTTGAAACAGGGGAACTGAGTAATCTACTCGGCATAGAAGTTCTAGATGTAGGAACAATTGCTGAATCTCAGTTGGTAACACAGCAAAAAGTAATAAATTTGGGTCAATGGTTTCAAAATAACTTTCTTGAAGCAATTCAAGAAGGGTGGGTGACATTAGAAGAAGTTCTTACTGCACGAAGCTATCCAGCATTTAGATCGCAAGCCGTAAGACGAGCTAAATCAATTCAATTAGGCAATTGCAGGCTAGCTTTAATTCTCGATATAGCACCAGCCGAAGATCGAGTAATCAGCGTAAAAATGGGAGTCTATCCTATTGACAGTCAAGTTCATTTGCCAGAAAACCTCAGACTATTTGTGTATGAATCAGAAGAAATTTTAGTAGACTTTCAAGTACCATTACAGAGTTCTGGAATCATACAAGAATTATTTTTGCTGCCAGGGGAACAATTCCGTGCAGAAGTTGCTTTGGGTGATTTCAAGCAGATAGAAGAGTTTATTTTATTACCATAAGGTAGCAGCTTAAAATGTCAGGTGTTAAATTAGTTCTTTTGAAAATTAATAATGGCGATTTTGACCGGGGATTTGAAGTTAACTTGCGAATTTACAATTCAGGAAGTTCAGCTTTTTTGGAAGCTGACGGCCGATTTCCAGCAGCACCTAAAATTCCTGAAATATATCAAAGTTGGCATCAAACATATTTACGCATGGACTGGTGTTTTCGAGCCAGAAAGGGAAAAACGATCGACGATGTTGGTAAGCTTCCCGAAGATTGCCACCAAGAATCTCAAAAATTAAAAGACAGCATTAAAGAGTGGTTGAGGAATTCTGAAGATCCGGAGTTTCAAAAAATCAGAGAAATGCTTATAGGAGAATTAGGCAAAAAAGAAGAAATTAGAGTATTTATTCAAACAAAAGACGAGCTACTGAAAAAGGTTCCTTGGCAGGAATGGGATTTATTTGCAGATAAATATACTAAGTCAGAAATTGTTCTCAGTCCACCAGAAAATACAGCAATCCCTAGAATTTTTACAGAACCAAAAGACAAGTCTCACATAAAAATATTATCTATTTTGGGTTGCAGTCAAGGAATCGATATTCAAGTCGATCGGAAGTTTCTCGAAAGTTTACCCAATACAGAACCGCTGTTTATGCCAGAACCCCGACGGCAAGAATTAAGCGATCGACTTTGGGAGACAAACTGGGATATCTTATTTTTTGCCGGCCACAGTTGGAGCGATCGAATTGGTGGTAATCTCGCTATCAATGCCGATGAAACACTTACCCTGCAGGATTTAAAACACGGTTTGCGGCGTGCCACAGATAACGGCTTGCAATTGGCTATTTTTAATTCTTGTGATGGTTTGAAGCTAGCAGAAAACTTAGCTGATTTGCACGTTCCGCTAGTTATTGTCATGCGGGAACCTGTACCAGATTCGATCGCTCAAGGATTTTTAAAATATTTTTTAACTGCGTATTCAAGCGGAGAATCTTTATATTTAGCAGCAAGGAAAGCACGGGAACGATTAGCAGAAAATCTAGACAAGCAATTTCCGGGGGCGATTTGGTTGCCCGTAATTTGCCAAAATCCTGCTGTCGAACCTCCAACATGGCAAGGTTTTATCGATCGCACAAAAACCAATTCACCAAAATATTTTCGCGAGTTGAAAAAAACTTGGAAAATCGAACATACTCTCACAGAACATTCAGACGTTATTAAATCATTAGCCATTCACCCAGACGGTCAAATTTTTGCTAGTTGCAGTCTCGATCGAACTATCAAAATCTGGAACCTCACAACCGGAGAAATTATCAAAAATATTACCGAACATTCTGGAGGCGTGACTTGCATTACTTTCAGCAGCGACGGCAAAACTCTCGCCAGCAGCAGTGCCAATCCCGACGGTACTATTAAATTGTGGGATACTCAAACCTGGCAACTAAAACAAACTCTCAAAGGCGATGATTGGGTGGTACTTTCTGTATGGTCCCTTGCCTTAACTCCCAATGGCAAGACTTTAGTCAGCGGACACCATGTTGATAGTACAGTCAAAGTTTGGAACCTGGAAACCGGAGAATTGCAACACACTCTCAGAGGTCACGTTTGGGCAGTTGACTGTGTCGCGATCGCCCCCGACGGTAATATAATTGCTAGTGCCAGTTTCGACAGCAATATCAAGCTTTGGAACCTTCACACGGGCAGAGAAATTCGCAATTTAAACGGCCCCGGTGACGGCCCTATTGGTTGGACTCGTTCTTTTTTTAGCGACAAAAGCGTTTATTCAGTTGCCTTCAGTCCCGACGGACAAACTCTTGCTAGCGGTGGTGACAAGCAACCGATTAAACTGTGGCGTTTAAGCAATGGAGAACTCAAAAGCAACTTGACAGGACATACGGATGGTGTTTATGCTGTTGCCTTTAGTCCTGACGGCAAATATCTCGCTAGCGGTAGTGCCGATCGCACTATCAAAATTTGGGATTTATTTACCTCAGAAACAATTCATACTTTAGGACACTCAGACACCATTTATTGCCTTGCTTTTAGTCCTGACGGACAAACTCTTGTAAGTGGCAGCCGGGATAGAACTATTAAGATTTGGCATTTTTCTACCTAATATCAACTACTGGTAAGCTATCCTAAAATTATTGTCGATCGCACCCTGTCCTTCATACAATTTAAAATTAAGTTAAATGAAAATCTTCCATTTACTCCCAGTTACTATTGCTTTGCTAATCTTGCCCGTCAAGTTTGCCAGTCCTCTCAAAGCTCAAACAATCCCCGCACGCCCGCAGATGCCTCAAGTAGAATGGCGACCGTTTTGTGCCGCTGAGGGTCAGTTCGCGATCGATATGCCGGGAAATCCTAAAATTAATGTAGAAACTTTTTCAACTCAAATTACCACCTATACCTACAGGTCGATTTTAAAAAACAAAGAAAACACAGAAACTTATTTACTGCGACACTTCGACCTCGACGATCTCCGCCTCAGCAACAGTAACATCTCAATTACTTTAAATAGTGCGGTTGATTTCTTTGTAGTGGGTGCCAATGCCAAATTGCTGCAAGTGCGGGATATTTCCCTTGACGGCTATCCGGGGAAAGAATTTGAATTTCAGCCACTTTCTCCTAAAGAACCGATGGGAATCGGTCAAGTTTTTTTGGTCGATCGGCGCATTTACGGCCTGATTGTCAGCACTCCAAAACCAGAAAATGCTCAGAAATTTTTCGATTCTTTTCAATTGTTTTAAGGTTAATTGACAATTGACAATTGACAGTCGATCGTTGTAGTGCGAGCGTCGGGAACTCGCGATCGATTGACAGTCGATCGTTGTAGTGCGAGCGTCGGGAGCTCGCGATCGATTGATAGTCGATCGTTGATAGTTGACACTTGGTAATTGGTAATTGGCAATCGGTAATTGGTAATTGGTAATCGGTTCCCAATTTCCCAATCTCCAATCTTCCAATTTCTCGATCCAACAATCCAAAAATCTAAAATCTAAAATCTAAAATCGCTCAATTCTTCAATCCAAAAATCTAAAATCTAAAATCTAAAATAGCCTGGGTCTATCTAACGACATAGATCGAGGTTACACCTGTGGAGCGATGTAGCCGAGCCTGCAAATTTCTATATTCGATATAAAGGTTGAGAAATTTTAGAAAGCACGAGTCGCGTATTTGTCAGGCTCGCTAAAAGCATACCCGGAGGGTAATTAACGATGAAAAAACTAACACCATTTCTCCTCAGCGGCATCCTGTTACTCGGGGCGACCGCTTGCAGCGAAGGAGCTAAAACAAGTGCTGACGCTCCTAACTCTCCCGCAGAAACTACCGCTTCTCCACCAGCAGCCGAAACAGTTCAAAAAACTCAGGAAGACGCAACTAGCGATGTTCGCAAAGCGCAAGCAAATTCAGATATTAGAGCGCGAGAACAGCGCAACAACGTGACCGGCGGCGATGCAATCAGGGCTGACGGCGACCTCCAAAGCGAAGTGCGCTCTAAGCTGGAAGTAAATATTACCAAAGGTCAGCTAACAGTTGATGCTAAAGACGGTGTTGTCACTGTCGGCGGTACAGTTCCCAACCAAAAGGATCTAGCTAAGATTGAACCGCTTGCTAAGGAAATTAAGGGTGTCAAACAAGTGAATGTTACGGCAGTTGTGGTACCAGCTACCTCTCAATAACAGTCAATTGAGAGTTGATAGTTGATAGTTGATAGTTAACAGTTGATACTTGTTAGCAGTCAGTTATTAGCTGCGCGCGAACATTAAAGGTCGTTAACATCGGGTGCGTTGCCTAACGCACCCTATAATTTATGGAAAATCGCCAGCCAAATTACCCATGACCAATTACCAATTACCCATGACCAATTACCCATTACCCATCACCAAAATTTGTGTTGTGTGACACTTGCTAAATTGATAAATTTTTCCATCCCTGGGACGATCGCAAAATCCACCAGAAGATAGAGAAAATTGTCTTACCAGCGACCGATGAAAGTTAGTTGAAAAAATGACTAAATGTAAGCAATAGCACTGAATCAAAAAAGAATCTGTAGCTGTGTAAAAACA
>JBOFTL010001358.1:0-3825 GCA_051652045.1 Microcoleus sp.
ATTGATATCTTTGCGGCACGAATACACAGCCCTCCGCACAGGATCGTATCAAATCCTATTTGCTGAAGGAACGGTTTACGTTTTTGCGCGTATTTTAGGAGATGAGGAAATAGTTGTTGCTGTTAATGTGGCGACGGAAAAGGTGGATGTTAGTTTTGAGATGACTGTTTTGAAATCAGTCACCGATAAATTGCTGTACGGTAAAGGCGAATTTGTGTGGAAAAATGCAGGAGAAACTAAGGAGTTAGCATTGAATATCCCGGCTCGATCGGGCTTAATTCTCGGTGCTGGTTAATTAATGGGTTCGATCGTAGGGTGCGCAATGCGCACCTTACTAATTGGATGGCACTCGCTGGTTTTACAGTGAAGCAATCGCAAAGAATCTGCTGACAAACGAAGAATTTATCAAGGAGCTACTCCCTTCCCACCCTATGATTGACGACTTAATTTACAGATGTGGTTAATGTTATCCCTCTTCTCATTATACTCAATCTTATAGCGGGAAGGGAGTAAGTAACCCGGATTTGGTATAGTATCATGTTAGGTAGATTACTATATATACAATGTTGGGTTTCACTTCGTTGGAGCCAACCTACTGCTCTAACTGCGGTCAATCGATCGGACGCGATATAAGGATCGTGGATTAAATAACTTCCGTAGGTTGGGTTGAAGCATGAACCCTCCGCTGCGCTTCGCCCAACGTTCGAGGGTGGTGTTGGGCCAAGCGTTGCGGAGGGTTCGTTCCCAGTCCCAACCTAAAAAAATGCAAGTTATTTAATTCTCATTCTTAATCTGTTCGAGTGTGGAAATTCGGCAGTTAATTTTGGCGATTTTTGCTGCGGATTTTGTCGCGATCTTGAATGTTCGTAGTGAGGATTTGAAGCCTTGACTTTTACGGAATAAAGTCCTCACTACGACCTATTTGGCGGTAAGTCGCGCCCGCGATCGACCTTGATTGCTAGCAAACAAAAACAGCCTTCAACATTCCTTCGTCCAAATCTGTTTGCAGTTCAAATCCCAGTTTTTTACAGAGGCTCTGCATCTGGTAATTGCTATTAAGAATGTAGCCGACGATCGCCCTTAATTTTTCCTCCTTACCAATTTGCAGCAACCGCCTCAATAATTCCGTTCCCAAACCGCGATGCTGATAGCGATCGCTCACAATCAGCGCAAATTCCGCTTCATTCGTACCGTGCAACTTGCTGAGGCGAGCTACTCCTAAAATCCGGTGTTCTGAGGTTTCTAGTTCTTTGCGATCGGCCACTAATACCATTTCCCGATCGTAGTCGATAAAACAAATTCGCGCTAAACGTTCGTGAGCCGTGCGGTGTTTTAACTTGATAGTATGAGCGTAGCGCAAATACACGCTTTCCTCGGAAAGTTCTTCGTGGAAACGCACCATCAACGGCTCATCTTCCGGGCGGATCGGACGGATGGTTACGGGAATATCTGTTGCGGTTGACCATTCTCGAAGGTATTGGGCGGGATAGGGACGAATTGCGGGCAAAATGGTGTTTGCTCCTGAATCGAGCAGCACCCGTGCATCGAGAGCGATCGCCCCTTCAGGAGATACTAACAGCGGATTAATATCGATCTCAGAAATTTGAGGTTGTTCGACAATCAATTGACTGAAACTAACTAATAACTGTTCTAGTTTTTCTAAATCAATTGCCTTGCGCCCCCGCACTCCTTGCAAAGCTTGATAGATCCGCGTTTGCTCCATCATCCGCCGCGCCAGGGTAGTATTTAAAGGCGGAATTGCGATCGATCGATCCTGAAAAATTTCCACTAATTGTCCGCCCATACCGAACAGCATCACCGGCCCGAATTGCGGGTCAATACTGCTACCCAAAATTAATTCGTAGCCCTCCAACTTCACCATCGGCTGCACGGTGACGCCGAGAAACGCAGCAGGATCGATCGCCCGCACTCGATCGGATATCGCCTCAAAGGCACTAATTACAGCGCTAGCATTGCATAAATTCAGTTGGACGCCTCCCACGTCAGTTTTGTGAGTCACCGTCTCAGAATGCAACTTAAGCACCACTGGATAGCCGAGGCGATCGGCAATGGCCGCAGCTTCGTCGGGGTTCGCGGCAATTTCTGTCGCTACGGTGGGAATTCCGTAAGCTGCCAGCAACTGTTTTGATTCGTACTCGGTTAACAGAGTGCGTTTGTTTTGGGTTGCGACAGTCAAAATTTTGGCAGCAGTCATGCAGCCGGAAGTTGCGATGTCACAATCAGCGGGGAGAGATGGCGTTTCGTAGATAGCGCGCAGGTTGTAGCTGTACCGCCACATATAATTGAACAACCTGACGGCGGTATCGGGATAGGGAAAGGTGGGAATCTTTGCCTGATTCAGAATTTCCGTTGCCGCTAACACTCGGGCGCCGCCCATCCAGCTTGTGAGTAAGGGCTTGCCGAGTTGGCTGTAAGCTTTAAGTTTTTCTGCGGTTTGCGTGGGTTCCGTCATGGCTTGGGGAGTCAAGATGACTAGCAATCCATCGCTATTTGGATCGGGCGCAACTATTTCTAGAGTTTTGGCGTAGCGATCGCTACCAGCATCGCCCAAAATATCGATCGGGTTGTGGTGGCTCCACTGCGGGGGCAAAAATTCATCTAACTGCTGCAATGTCTGAGGTGCGAGTTCTGCCAGGACACCGCCACCGCTAATTAACTCATCGGTGGCGATCGCACCGGGCCCTCCGGCATTGGTGACGATCGACAGTCGGTTGCCTTTCGGTCGCGGTTGCTTGGCCAGGATTTCCGCCATGTCGAACAAATCGGAAATCGTATGTACCCGCAACGCCCCGCAGCGACCCAAAGCAGCGTTAAACACGTCATCGCTGCCCGTTAAAGCTCCTGTATGGGAAGCGGCGGCTGTGGCGGCGGCGTTGGTGCGCCCTACTTTCAGGATGATAATCGGTTTGTCGAGGGCTACGGAGCGGGCGGCCGACAGGAACGATCGAGCGTCGCCCATCGATTCCATGTATAAAACAATACTGTGGGTGTGGGGATCGTCTCCGAAATATTCGATCGCGTCGCCCCAACCGACATCAAGCATGGAACCGATCGACACGAAACCGCTAAAACCGACATTTTCGCCTAAACTCCAGTCGAGAATTGAAGTGCACAAAGCGCCGCTTTGACTGATAAAAGCGACATTACCCGGACGGGCGATCGAGCTGGCAAAAGTAGCATTCAGCCCCAGTACGGGATTCATCACGCCCAGGCAATTGGGGCCGATAATCCGCATTCCGCCCAGGCGGGCGGCGGCGAGAATTTCTTTTTCTAAGGCTTCCCCAGCCGCGCCAATTTCTTTGAAGCCGGCGGAAACAATTACTGCTGCTTTTACTCCGGCGGCGATACATTCGCGAATTACTTGGGGCACCGCAGCCGCAGGCGTCGCGATCGCGGCGAGATCGACTGTTTCCGGCACGCTGGCAATATCGGGATAGGATTTCAGTCCCAAGACGCTGCGGCGCTGCGGATTCACCGGAAATACCGTTCCGCCAAAGGGATTGCGAATTAAGTTCCACAACAGGGTGCGGCCGACGCTACCTTCTCTTTCTGTTGCGCCGATGACTGCTACGGACTGAGGTTGAAATATTCGATCGAGGGGGTGGCGTTGTTCTTTCCAAATATCGTGGGCCGGATCGCTCGCTGCGATCGGATTCGTTGAATGTGTCTGCATATTACCTACTAGAAAATATTGACGGTTGACAGCGGACAGTTGACGATTGCGGGCGAGGAATGCAGCTTTGGGATATTTGGTGAACTGAGATCGAGGCAATATAGCAGTCCTAAATGAGTCGTAAAATTTTT
>JBOFTL010001359.1:0-6441 GCA_051652045.1 Microcoleus sp.
CGAACCCGATGTTTCTGGGTTATGAGCCCAGCGTGAAACCGTTTCACTCTCCTGGCCCTAGAATTATAGCACAGGTCGCGCCAAAAGCAACGAGTTAATCCAAAAAACCTTTAGGCTGACCCAAAACTTCAGCGATCGCAGTTACATCGTCCAGATCTGGACAAACAATCCCCTTTTCCCAACGCCGGATCGTATCATCGCTCCGGTGAATTTTTTTGGCCATTTCTTCAAGTGTGATGCCAACGGCGATCCGACATAGTTTAAGAGTGAGTCCACGGACCTGTGAATTAGTCAGGCTAGACGGCACATAGATCTCAATTTTTCTGTTATTTGCCATAGTCCGCTAATTTCAGGTTTTTCCGTAGCCCGTAAGGATTATAGCTTGAAACCCATATTAAATAGAGGTATGTGTACGCATCATTGGATCGAACAGTAAATCGATTCAGAAATGAGGAATTTGAGTGCCCGCATTAACAGAGATTATTGGGTCAACTTCACCTCCGGGCGGTGGCGCATCCTCGGCGGAATTAACGGCACTCAAGACAGACGTAGCCGACATTAAAACCTCTCTGAAGCCAATAATTGGACGCACGGTCTATACCACTGCGATCGCCCTAAATGCAGAGATTGGGGACGAAATCCATATTGATGGGGAAGGCACCATTCAGTTACCCGCTGCGCCTAATGATGGGGCGGATATTTTTATTTTTGATGAGCTAGGGAAGATCAAGGAAAACAAGAACAATATTTTGCTAGGGGCGGGCGATCGCTGGCGAATGCGCGACGACACATTTGAGACGGCCCCGCTGATTTTTAATGATGACCATTTGAGACGGGGCTGGATGCTGTTAAAGTATTCGGTCTCTAGTAAAAGCTGGTGGCCTTATGTCCACTATGGCACCTCTGGAGCATCGTCGGGCACAGGACTAAGCGAAGTTCAGCATGATGCGGCTGAGCAAAATCCTTTATCTATCTCAAGCAAGCCATCGGTGCAATTTCATCTAGAGGGCGGCGGCGGGGCCAAGATTGAATCAAGTTTACCCGATGGATGGTGGGGAACAGTCTTGAACACGACCAACGACCCCCAACCAATCTCGTTTGATGCCGATCTGACGGTGTTTTTGCGTGACGGGAGTCAAATCGATCCGGTTGATTCGCCCTATCAGTTAGAGGGGAATTCTGTTGTCACTTTACAAATGGTTGACAACGGATTCAAGTTTTTGCAAATCATTCCAAATGGCGGACCGTCAGGCACTGGAGAGCGTACAGAAACTGCAACATCGGAATTAGTATTAGCAGCTAATACTTGGGTTGATATTCCGCTCCCACCAGGTAATAACACAGGCAAGACCATTGTTGATTACAGGATATTGACACAGGCAGGGGAAGACATAACGACGGCGTTAGATTCGCGATTTTTCAATAATGCATGGCAGGTGCGATCGCTCTCTGCTTTAACCGACCTCAAATGTTCACTTGAATTAATTGGGGCAGGGTCAAGCTCTAGTGAAACTGTCACATTAGCCACTATCACGGCAAATACATGGACCGATATCCCATCCCCCACGAGTGGGAAAACGATTGCCGATTACAAAGCATTGAGCAAGGTTGGCGATGACATTACCGATGCCCTGGAATCCAAGCTTATTGGTTCTCAGTGGCAAGTGCGATCGCTGACTGAGATTAAAGATGTTCAATTCAAACTGGAGCTTGTCTAATGGGTCAGCCAATTTTCAAACATCTCGACGGTGGCAACGTTGCTGAGTTACAAAACTTTCTTTTGGGGACGGGCACTGCTGCTCCTAATAAAGCCAAACAGTTTCAATACCGCAATGGCCGGATTGAATACTCAGATGGGACAACGGCTCATCAACTTGCAACGGTAGCGGAAGTCTCTGGGGCGTCAAGCTTTAGAGGAGCTATAGATATCTCTTCTGGAGCACTTCCCACTGCGGCAAGGGCTACGGTTCGAGTCAATGAAGCCCTAATTGCAGGCAATTTCTTCGTTATCTCAGTGGGTGGCACAATTGCAGGAATAGGTGGGGCAGACACGATCTCCCCAGGGGACCTTCTTTTTCTTGTCGGTACTGATGCCGCTGTCGCCGCGAACTGGGTAGGGATTAGCCGTAGCCTTGATGTAACAGGATTTGAGATTAGAGAATCTGTAACGCTTGCTAGTCTCCCGGTTAATACCGCAACCCTAGTAAAGCCCACAAGCATCAAGACGATTTCTTCATACCTAATCCTAGATGGAACAACTGTTCTAAATGGAGCCTTTGATGAATCCTTTGTAGCATCAGGAACAGCTATTGGATTGACCCTCAACTCTTTGGTTGCCAAGTCAAACTTAACGGTCATTTTTTCTGGGATTGTCTAATGCACAAAAACTTTCCAGATAACTACGAAGCCGTAGACCTACCATCAGGCTATAAGCCAAAGGCAGGAACATGGACTTTTTGGCGATCGCTCAAAGGGCTAATCATCCGCGATGACAAAGGGGTTGATATTGCCCTGGATGCTACAGACCAAACCTATGCGGCTGGCTCAACTTCAACTGCCCCGATCTCTCATGCGGCGATCGCTAAGGTCGTAGACAGGTTGCAGGTGAAGTCATCGGTTAATCCACCAAATTTGGATGATCTGAGCTGGGTTGAATGGCAGCAAAATACATACAACTTCGCGACGGGAAAGCGAACCGTTCAATTGTTCTGGAGAACGGTAGACACAAATGACCTTCTTCCGCATCCCATTACTTGGGAAATTGACGTTGCGTCGCCATCATCAGCCAATGCCACTCCTGACCCAGAAAATCCCAGCCTTTTGGTGTCTTCCTTGCCTCAAGATGTCTCATTTCGGTTTCGGGAGACGAGGGAAAGCAATGGCGGGATGCTCTGTGATGTCTCATTCCCCACCAATACCTTTACCAGTATTGCTTATCAGCTTGTCGATGCAAACAAAGCATTGATTGCAGGCACTGCTAGAGTACAGCAAGTCACTACAACAGATACGGCGGTGGGACTTGGTTGGGCAACTGTTCCCGCTGAGACAAGGTTTGCTCAATTTACTTTTGCTTACAGAAATGGCGGGAATCTTCCGTTTGAATTCGCAATTAACTAGGATTCGTCATGAAACTCACAGGAAAGCCCATATATCCAGCAGAGCTTGCCCCTACGACAAAAGTTACAGCGGCGGAAACGGCGATCGCCAAACTTGACACGGACTACAAAGCAGCCGATAAGACGCTTGGGGATAAAAATACAACGCAGGATACGGCGATCGCTAAACTCTCAGACCTGTTCTATGAGTCTGCCAATGCGCCAAATTTCGATTTACCGAATTGGAGAATTTGGCATCAGACCGCAATACAAGGAGCAAATAGGCGATCGCAACTTTACTACAGAGTTATTGAGGCTAACGATGCAATCCTGCTTCATGACGTCACCTATCCAACTGCTTGATTCTTTACCCACTCGTCTATGATGTCCCTTAACTTGTCCTGCCATCCGTCAATTTGCCTGAGATCTTCTCTCAGCCCTTTTCTGACGCGCAGGCATAGGGGGCGATCGTCCATTTCTCCATTCAGTCCTGACTGCTTGCCAAATTTGGCGTCTTTCATCTTGCGGTGCCGCGTATACTCGGTGTATAGTGGATATTATACACGTATTTGCGGAAAATTGAGGATGCCTAAAAAATTAACGCATGAATTTGTCAAAGCTGCTTTTGATGCGGCTGGATATACGATGTTAAGTGAGTATGTAAAACAAAGCGCAAAAATTGATTTCATTTGCCCCGCAGGTCATCGGCATCAAGCTACATGGGGGAATCTTGGTAAAAAATTTAGATGCGGGGTCTGCGCAGGGAAAACAGTAGTAACGCATGAATCAGTTAAGGCAGCATTTGAAGCAGTTGGATACGAAATACTGGATACCTATGTTAACAGTCGGACGAAAATCCGGTTTCGGTGTCCAGTCGGCCACACATCTGAGGTAACTTGGGATGCATTTAAGCAAGGTGTTAGATGTGGAGTTTGCAACACAAGTAAACGAAATGAGCAAATACGCCAAGTGGCTCTATCTCGGAGGCTTGATCATTCTTTTGTTGCAGAACAATTCAGTCTGGCTGGGTATGAATTACTAAGCAAGTATATTGATTCCGGCACTCCTATTGAAATTCGTTGCGAACGCGGCCACACGCATAGAATTTGCTGGGAATCATTCAAGAATGGCAATAGGTGCGGTATTTGCGCAAAAGAAAACTTCAAGAAAAATCATCCATTTAAGCTCACGCACGATTTTGTTAAATCTCAGGTTGAATTAATCAACTACACAATGCTGGGAGATTATGTTAATGCGCAAGCGCCTATCAAACTTCTCTGTGACAAAGGTCATACGTATGAAGCAAACTGGAATCACATAAAACAAGGGCGGCGATGTAGTGTTTGTTATTTTCAAGATTTTTACAAGTCTTATAAAGACAAAGGGTTAAGTAGAATTGTTAATTCTATTCGTGTAGAACTCAAGAGGCAAGGGTATTCTGTTCATTGGACTTATTTTTATTCGGTTGAAATGATAAAAAATATCTCTCATCAAATCAAAGATTTTTATACGAAATGCCCTCAAGGGAGCGCGGTGGATCATGTCGTCCCTATTAGTGCATTCAATTTACTTAGAGAAAATGAATTGATTGCATGTTGGCAACGAGTTAATTTAAGGTATTTAGATGCGCGTACTAATTGTTCAAGAAAAAATAAAATGACTTTGGAAGAAATAGAATACATGCAACTAAATCATCCAGAAATCATTAACGCTGCCAGCAGACTCCTTCTCACACAGAGACAACCATGAAAAAAACTATCGGCTTACTAGATACAAACGTAAGCACCAAATTTAACGCACTAGATACTGGGGTAGCTAGCGCGATCGCGCAATGGGACGCTACCCGTCAATTCAAAAGCGATCAGATAACAATTAGAAATAAAACCTTTTTCTATGCCTTAAAAGACAATGTAGGCAAAGATCCACTTTTGGATTCCGCAGGAAATTGGACAATTTTCGTACCAAATGAATCAAGCTCAATTTTTGCGAACAGGAGTCCAGTTTCAACTGATGTTCAAGCCTCAGGCGTCAAGTGGTATGACGTTAGCTGGGGGTCAGATACACCATTAATTTTCCTCAGTCTTGGAAGCGGGGCTTGGACATACTTAAATCAAATTACTCTTAGCAAAATTAGATTTAGAGTGACGGGGTATAACACTACTTATCGGTCTGAGCTAAACAACATCAAACTCTACAAAGCCGATGGAGTGACTGAAATACCAAATAACTGGTTTGTTTGGGGTGCTTCATCCGGCCTCAGTGTACCATCGGCAGGATCTAATTTTACTGGACAGAAGATCGGGGCTGGAGGCAATGCAAGCGGAACAGCAGATCTAGAACCAAGTTCAAGTTTTGACCTAAGCGAGTCCATTAGCAAAATAACGGGAACATTGGCCTTTGCAAACTCTAACTGGATTCAACTAATTTATTCCAATGGAGGCAGCAAAACATTTACTCCTAGCGGAGCTAATTTAGCACTGATGGAACCCCCAATGGTTGCGCGCTATGGGAATTCCGTTGCCAGCGTCCTTGGAGAGACATTGACCGCCGCTAAGCTAACGAATGCGACAAATACGGATGTTGGGCGTTTGAACGGGCAGGAATTTACAGCAGCCTGGAACGCCCTTTACGAAGCCAGAATGGTCTTGGAAACTCCGGTCACCCATGCAGGTGCTACACAGACAAGCCCTGGTAACTTTATCGCAACGATCGCCTCTAGAACAAGATTGACTTACGGAACCACGCGATCGCCTTACGTGATGAGCCTAACCATGCCGGCTGGTGTTTATCAGTCTGTGACATGGGGATATTTTGACGCGAATGGTCTTGAAATCCTGTCTCTGATGGAACCTATCGGGTCCGAAACGACCAAGAACCTAGAACGACAGGATGCACCCGCTGATGCCGTAAGTGTCAGGGTGCAATTATCAGGAACTCGAACGGCTGAGTACACTTACCCGCTGAGTTGATCGCATGAAACTGACAGGAAAGCCAATATATCCAGCAGAGCTTGCACCTACAGCCAAGGTCACAACGGTTGAGAATACGATCGCGTCAGTTGAAACTGCCTACAAAGCTGCCGACAAAACGATCTCCGATGCAGCGGTGTCATTAACCAATAGGGTGGCTGCATTAGAAGCGCCTTCAACCAACAACGCAAGTTATCTACTCAGTGGGTCCCCTTATACGGCGGCTTCTGCCATAGCGCTGAGAGGACTAGTTCACATTCGCTCTGATGGCAAGATTGAACCCGCTGATGACACTGTGCCGAACAAGACCGCGAATGGGATTGTGGACGCTCCAATTGCAGCAGGGGCAAGCGGAAACGTCTACGGCACAGGCGCAC
>JBOFTL010001360.1:0-3895 GCA_051652045.1 Microcoleus sp.
AATGCAGCCGCCGATCGTTTTTGTAGGCTTGGGAGTACCCCGCCAAGAACTTTGGATTGCAGAAAACCGACATCTTTGTCCGCAGTCAATTTGGGTGGGAGTAGGTGGCAGTTTCGACATTTGGGCGGGAACCAAAACCAGAGCTCCTGCTGTATTTCGCGACAATCATTTAGAATGGTTGTACCGACTTTATCAAGAACCTTGGCGGTGGCGCAGGATGTTAGCTTTGCCGCAATTTGCCTTAAAAGCTTTGGGAGATTTGCGATCTTAGATTTTAGATTTTAGCTAGCTCGGCGGGAATCCCACGCGCGATATCGTTTACGCCATTGGTGTGGGATGAAAGCCACCTTTGTTGAGGTGGGATGGTTGACCGACTCCGCAGGACAGGGAACCCATCACCGCCGAAATCGATAATCTTTGATATAATTGAACTACAGTGGGGCCCTACGTGTTCCTCACTATAAAACGCCGTAGAGAGAAACTTTTGGAGTATCTCGAAGGAAGATCTCGATATCCTTAACAGGACTCAGATGCCCAAACTATATTGCTGGCAATTAGTGTGGGAGCGTCACCTCGCAATCAGCTATTGACGAGGTAGAATATCATCAAGGCGAAGTTGCAAGTTCTCGAGCAGAGGAGAAATAATCGGTTGACCGAGGCGAAATTGTTGCTGGGTGTAATCTTCGTCAATTAGTTGGCAAACTGTGAAAGTTGGTTGTTTGGGTTTACCAATAAAAGCCACTCCCCCCAAGCCGGGATAATCAACAATCCAATACTCAGGAATCCTTAAAATAGCGTATTCTTCAACTTTTCGGGCATAATCTGTTTCCCAATTAGTGCTGACTACTTCTACCACTAATTTTATCGATCGCCCCAGCGTAATTATAGGTTCTTTTTCCCACAAAGGTTCGCTGTTAAGAACGGTTTCATCTAACACGACAATATCGGGACGGCGGGCAGTAACTGTATCGGAGAAGGGACGGACTAAACAAGTGCGAGGAATGAACCAAGGGAGTTTTTCTGCTGCTAAAGTAATGCCGATTTGAGTTGCTAGTTTACCGCTGACGGTTTCGTGGGGTCCGGTGGATTCCATCTCAATTAATTCTCCATCAGCAAGTTCGTAGCGGGGGTTGTCACCATATTGAGCGAGGAATGTTTCAAAAGTTAGAATTTTTTGTGCGGTATAAGTCATGGGAAACCTCTCAAATTTTCCAGGAGTCGCATTAGTTAGGGCTGACACACAGACAGTCATAAATCGGTTTCTTTGTGGATATTTCATTAAGAATTAGATATTTTTCGCCTCCAAACCTGGTTTCTTTAGCGTAAGTCCTCACCAACTATCTTACGATAGACTTTTGACGATATTTATTGCGCTCGATCGAACTGTAAGGTGCGCACTGCGCACCCTAAAAGCAGTTTGTAGTGCGCAAGGGAGTCCGAGCATTCTAAGGACTAAAGTCCTTACTACTAACCTTATTTATCGCGTTCGATCGAGCCGTAAGGTGCGCAGTGCGCACCCTACAAACTGTTATTCTTCTGCCGCTTCCTCAGCTTCCAAATCTTCTGTCGATTCTTCACCAGAAGGCGGCACTAAAGCCACAGCCACGATCGAATCATCCTCATCCAAACGCTGCACCCGCACGCCCGTAGCATTGCGCGATTGCGTAGAAATCGCACTCACCGCCTGACGGATAATAATCCCCCGGCTGGTAATAATCATCAACTCATCATCATCGTTGACAATTCGCAAAGCTGCTACCGCATCTTTCGCCTTTTTCGATTTGAATTTAGTAGCAGTCAATCCCTTACCCGCCCGCCTTTGCAATCGGAATTGCGAAACAGGAACCCGCTTACCGTAGCCGTTAGTTGTAATTACCAATACCGCCGGCACTTGGCTGCTGGTTGAAGCAATTTCTTCGGCATCTTCGCCTTCATTTTCCTCAGATTGCCCTTCTAATTCTTCCTCTTCTAACTCCGCATCTTCTGTTGCTTCAGCGGTATTAGCATCTTCTAACTCCGCATCTTCTGTTGCTTCAGAGGCAAGGACAGCCACAAGTGCACTCGGCAAAATATCCATGCTGACCAATTCATCGCCCGATCGCAATTTCATAGATTTTACCCCCCGCGTCGCGCGACCTACCGGGCGCAATTGTTCGTTATTGGTGCGGAAATGAATTGCCATTCCCTGACGCGAACAGATGATAATGCTATCGTCAACTTTTGTCCGCCGCACCCATCGCAATTGGTCGCCTTCTTCCAGAGAAATCGCAATCAATCCGTTGGTGCGGATGTTGCTAAATGCTGAAAGTGCGGTTTTCTTAATAAAGCCGGTCTTCGTCAGCATGACCAAGTATTCTTCGTTACTGAATTCTGTTACCGACACCATCGAAGTGATTTTTTCTTCGATGGGAATTGGCAGCAGTTGTACCAGGGGAATTCCCCGCGCCGTGCGGGAACTGACGGGAATTTGATAAGCTTTGACCGAGTAGACTACGCCTCGATCGCTGAAGAACAAAACACTGTCATGATCGCAGCAAGAAATAAAATGTTCTATGCCGTCATCTTCTTTCATTTTCGTGCCTGCTTTGCCGCGAGTAGCGCGACTTTGGGCCTCGAAACCGCTGACGGGCATCCGCTTGATGTAGCCTTGTTCTGTAATCAGAATGATGGCTTGTTCGTTGGCAATTAAATCTGTTTCGTCGATTTCTCCTTCAGCGTGTTCGATGACGGTGCGCCTGGGAGTGGCAATTTTATTTTTGATTTCAACTGCTTCAACTTCGACGATTTCTAAAATGCGTTCCCGACGCGCTAGGATATCTTCTAAATCGGCAATTTTGGCTCGCAGTTCTTCGTGTTCCTGTTGAATCTTTTGCGCTTCCAAGGCAGTCAACCGCCTTAACTGCATTTGCAAGATGGCGTCAGATTGCTGTTCGGAAAGACCGTAGTTATCCATCAATTCTTGCTTGGCTGCGGCGGTGTCAGGGGCGCGGCGAATTAACTGAATGATGGCATCTAGATTGTCGAGGGCAATTAACAAGCCTTGCAACAGGTGGTCGCGTTCTTCTGCTTTGCGGAGTTCGTATTGAGTCCGGCGAGTAATTGTCTCGATCCGAAAATCTAAGAAGACGTTGAGGAATTGCGATAGCGAAAGTAATTGGGGTTCGCCATTTACTAGCGCTAGCATATTGGCTCCAAAATTGGCTTGGAGGGGTGTTTGTTTGTAGAGATTGTTGAGGACAACTCGCGGATAGGCGTCGCGTTTGAGTTCGATGACGACGCGCATTCCGTCCCTGTCGCTTTCGTCGCGGATGTCGGAAATTCCTTCTAATCTTTTGTCGTTTACGAGTTCGGCAATTTTCTCAATTAACCCTGCTTTGTTGGTTTGGTAAGGCAGTTCGGTAATGATAATTGCTTCTCTGTCGGGACGGCCGGGATGTTCGATGGTTTCGATGCTGGCGACTCCACGCATGGTAATCGAACCGCGACCGGTGGTGTAGGCTTCCCGGATGGTGGCTTTTCCGAGAATTTGCCCGCCGGTGGGAAAGTCCGGGCCGGGGATGTAGTGCATCAATTCCAAGTCGGTGATGCCTGGATTGTGAATTAAGGCTACCAAGCCGTCAACGACTTCGCCCAAATTGTGGGGCGGAATGTTGGTGGCCATCCCTACGGCGATACCGGAGGAACCGTTGAGCAAAATTTGGGGGATGCGTGCCGGGAGTACCAGGGGTTCTTGCTGGGAACCGTCGAAGTTATCGCCGAAATCAACGGTTTCGCAGTCGATGTCGCGCAGCATCGAGTCGCTAGTTAGGGCTGTGAGGCGACACTCGGTGTACCGCATCGCTGCGGGGGGGTCGTTGTCCACAGAGCCGAAATTGCCGTGGCCGTTGATTAGGGG
>JBOFTL010001361.1:0-5357 GCA_051652045.1 Microcoleus sp.
TCACGATTTCAATAGTTTCTGGGCTGTGCCAAAGAATTTACATCAATTTTAGCCCGATTGGTTAATTTAATATTTAATTTTCGCTCGATGAGTTAGTTTATTGTTTAATGCGATCGGTCCAACTTAATGTATCTTAATGGTGTGAGTAGAAATGTCTACACAATTACTGATGTCAAATAGTTCATCGACTCTTTCGAGGCCTCAAACCCAGACTGGCAATTCCGAAATTGCTAGTTCTGCGGTGCGATCGACCGCCTGTGCTGCCCGCAAAGTAGACTTGGCAAAATGCCCCTACAAAGCCGACCAGCAAGTTAAATTCCTCCACCTGCAAGCAGAAGTAGAATCCTTGCTGCTGCAACTGCAAACCATCAAACAGCAACGCTCTATCACCGACGTAGCTGCGATCGAGCCGAATTCCGGCTGCAACGATAATTAGCAGACAAATTAAAAAGCGCGCTAACGGTGCAGTCTTGTGTTATAAAAAGTAAAGTTTTGCTACCCGCAGTAATTTTTTTGCAAAAAAGTGCTAGAAATTCCGGCTGCGGATAGCGATTTGCAGCATTTTGCTAAAACGCGCTTGTCTCATGCTCGACTTGCCTGCTGGCTGGTGGCAGCGGGGATAACCTTTATTGCGCGAATTTTGTTAAGCCATTCCGATGGCAAGCCCAGAATTACAATCAATTTATGACAGCATCGATCGAAAGACCTCTCAATCTGGAATTCCCCAGCGCCACCGACCATTTGCGCCTTAAAGATATCCTCAAAACTCTACCGCGGGAAGTATTTGTCAAAAACCCCCGCAAGGCATGGACAAAAGTCATTGTCAACGTTTTGTTAGTTGCTGTAGGTTACTTGGGCTTAGCAGTATCGCCTTGGTATTTACTGCCCTTAATGTGGGTTTTTACAGGTACCGGTTTAACCGGTTTTTTTGTGATCGGCCACGACTGCGGTCACCGCTCATTTTCTAAGCGCCGTTGGGTCAACGATTTAGTCGGACACCTCGCATTTTTACCCTTAATTTATCCGTTCCACGCTTGGCGTCACGGACACAATTACCACCACAAACACACCAACAAAATTGGTGAAGATAATGCTTGGCAGCCGATGACAGTCGAAGGCTACGCTAGCGCTTCCAAACCATTACAAATAGCTTATAGTTTAATCTTCGGCCGGTTGTGGTGGATCGGTTCGATCGCCCACTGGGCAAAAGTACACTTTATGTGGTGGAAATTCAAAGGCAAACAGTGCGAACAAGTGCGGTTTTCCGTATTTGTAGTTTTAATTGGCGCTGCAATTGGATTTCCGCTGTTAATTGCTACGACTGGAATTTGGGGATTTATTAAATTCTGGTTCGTTCCTTGGATGGTTTACCATTTCTGGATGAGCACTTTCACGATCGTCCACCATACAGCACCAGATATTTCTTTTCAAGAACCGGACAAGTGGAATGAAGCTTTAGCGCAACTATCGGGAACAGTTCACTGCGATTATCCCCGCTGGGTAGAGTTTCTGTGCCACGACATTAACGTTCACGTTCCCCACCACCTGTCAACTGCTATTCCCTGGTACAATTTGCGCCTCGCCCACAGCAGCTTGAAAGAAAATTGGCAGGAATACCTCTACGAAACCAAGTTTTCTTGGTCTTTAATGGAGCGGATTGCTGACAGTTGCCACCTGTACAACCCCGCTGGCGGCTACGTAACATTGCAGGAATTGCGCGATCGAACCAACTAAGTTTTCAGGTCGATCTATCATTGAAAAGCCCGGTGTTGTTTGACAAACCGGGTTTTTTCAATATAGCAATTCAAGCGGTAAGGTGCGCACTGCGCTATATTTAGTAAGGTGCGCACTGCGCACCCTACAGGTATTGGAAAATAACCAATAACCAATAACCAATAACTATTTAACAACCTTCACTCGATCGCCATCTTTCAAATAACCTGCACCAGCAACCACCACGCGATCTCCCGCTTTCAAACCCTGTTTAATTTGTACTTTAGCATTAGTTAAATCACCAACTGCACCTCCAGAAATCTCCCCAACTTCCACTCGTTGAGCCTGCACTGTATCCTCACCTGCAAGTTTGTAAACGATCGAACTGCCGTCAGATTGAGCTAAAATAGCTTTAGCAGGAACAGTCAAACCTTGCGATGTTGCAGTCGAAATTGAAGCTCGCAAAAATATTCCCGATCGCAGAAACTCGCTTTGAGGCAAATCAACTCTCACCGTAGCTTGTCGGCTTTGAGGGTCAACTAAAGGCAAAATATCCCGCACAGTTCCTGACAGTTTAATCCGCTTGTCAGAATCAGAATTAATTTGCACCGCAGTTCCCGGCTGCACTTGCGATAATTGAGTTTCCGGTACTTTTAATTGCAATTCTAATTTGTTGCCCCGGACGATCGAAAATAATTTTTGATTTCCCGAAGAAACATTGCCAACTCTAGCGATTCTTTCAGCAACAATTCCGCTATCGGGAGCGCGCACGATTGTTTGTTCCAATTGAGTTTGCAACTGTCTGACTTGCGCTTCATTGCTGCGGACGCCTGCTGCGTTATTTCCCACATTTGCTCTAGCACTGCTGACGGCAGAACCTGCTGTATTTACTTTAGCTCTGGCACTGCTGACGGCGGCTCTTGCCGTGCTGATATTGGCTTCCGCATTAACTACTTTAGCTTGAGCCGATCGCACTTCTTCCGCTGCTTTATTCTGTTCTTCTAAAGCTGTATTTAAATCAGCTTTAGCTTTATTCACATCTTGCAGTGCTGTTTGCCGTTCCGTTTTCCGCCTTTCCAATTCTTGCAGGCTGATTACTCCTTGATTTGCCAAATCTTGGGTGCGATTGACTTCTCTTTGAGCTTGATCTAATTTAGCCTGGGCTGAAGCAATACCTGCCCTAGCTTGAGTGACACCCGCTTTAGCTTGTTCGACACCAGCTTGAGCTTGGCCGACGCCTGTTTTAGCTTGCTCTAAATCGGCGATGGCTTTTTCCACGCCAGCTAAAGCTTGAGCGACACCTGCTTCAGCTTCTTTTTGGGCAGATTGGGCTTGCTGCACCTGAGCTGCAGCTTGTTCTACAGTAGAATTAGCAGATTGTACTTTTGCCGTCGCTTCAGCAATTTGCGATCGCAGTACGGAATCATCCAACACCGCCATCGTTTGACCTTTTTCGACTCTATCTCCCTCTTGCACCAAAACCTGCTTGATTTGCAAGCCGTTAGCTTGCGGCAGTACCGGCAGCAAATCGTAGGGCGTAACAGTTCCCGTCGCTTCCAGATTTTGAGACACCTGAGTAGATTCCACCGCTGCCACCGTTACGGTCTGAACGTTTGGCTGTTGGGCGACTGCTGGGGCTGCAACTGGGGGACGAGCATTTTTTCCTGAAACGAAGTGTACTGTTAGTAAAGTTGCTGCTACTCCAATACACGCGCCCGCCAAAAGGGAAGGCCATCTAACACCTTTGCTGGCGGGAATTTCAGTAGCTGCTGTTTCCCAAATTTCTGATTCTTCCCCATCTTCTGGAACTTCTAGGGGAATTTCGCGTTCATCTTCCTCGGGTGCCAATTGCCGGCGAGAGGGATTGGATAAGGCACTTTCAGGCGCGCCCGCTACCGATTTCCCGTCGCGCTCGCTCTGGGGTTCCACCAGGGATTGCTGTTCTTCCGCTTCTGAAAACACTTGATTTTTCACGGTAGTTTCTCCCGCCGGTCTTTGCTTTTGGTTTTGAGTCTTATTGTAAAGAAAGATTGCGGTCTTAAGATCTCTCCAATTTTAGCGGAGTCTCTCAACAGTCGCGCGTCCTCCTTACGGATGAAGCAGCCCGGATTTTGGGAGATTTTAGTCAGGTGACGATTAATCTGTAGGGATGCGAGGCTAAGCCGTGTCCCTACCTGCAATATTTGTGTACCTCATGTTTCCTGAAAAATGCTGTAATTCTCTGTATTAAGGGAAAAATAGATCGCGAACGATAATTGAAATTCGCCAATATCTAATTTAGGGACAGCAGTCAGTTTGAACTCGAACTTGCTGTTCTAAACAGTCATCAATAAGAGCCTTTTAAGAAGACGGGGACTGCCGCGATTAGTTCAATTCAAATATATAAATCGCAAAAGTGCAGAAATATGTTAAAAACTTTAAAAATAACATCGCACCGTCAAGCAAAAAAATCTTGCACCCAGCACCAATAATGCCAAATTTATGGTCTTTAATGCAACAGAACTTTTGATCGATGCCTTCGTGCAAAAAAGTCGGGACGGTTACCACCGTACTTACGGAGGATACAAGCCTGACTGCGAAGATATTATCGCTTGGGTCGGAAGCATGGCCTTGGAAAATATCGCTAACAGCGACGCCCTGTACCACAATGTCGAACATACCATCTTAGTTACCTTGGTAGGTCAAGAAATCTTGCGGGGAAAACAAATTCGTGAGGGCGGAATTTCCTGCGAAGACTGGCTGCACTTTATAATTTCTCTGGTATGTCACGACATCGGTTACGTTAAAGGAGTTTGCCGCCGCGACAAAAAAGGCTGGTATGCTACAGGTCAAGGAAATGAATTGATACCTCTGCCTGCCGGATGTACTGATGCCAGCCTGACACCCTATCACGTCGATCGAGCTAAATTGTTTGTAGAGGAACGGTTTGGCGGTCACAAACTGATTGATGCGGAGGTAATTAAGTCTAACCTGGAACTAACCAGATTTCCAGTGCCGAAAAAGTCGGACAACACCGATACCAACAACTTTCCCGGATTAGTGAGGGCGGCAGATTTTATCGGGCAACTCAGCGATCCGCGCTATCTGAAAAAAATTAGTTTGCTGTATTATGAATTTGAAGAAATTGGATTTAACCAAAAATTGGGATACAAAAATCCTGCCGACCTCCGCAATAACTATTCCAATTTTTACTGGGATATCGTTCACCCTTATGTAAAAGATGCGCTGCTCTATTTATCACTGACGCAGCAGGGAAAACAAATTATTGCTAATCTATACTCTAACGTGTTTGTCGTAGAACACGATCGATCTCTTGATGAAGTTGTGCCTGTTTAGCCGATCGAAATTCAAATGAATAGTATTTTTTCTCCCGTCCAACAGTTTCTAATTACTTGGCTGCTGGTGCTGGTGACTGGGTGGTTTACGATTGCTGCTGTCAATTATGTCGGGGAACTGGTGAGCATTTTAGTCACCGCCGGACTGATTGCGTTTTTGTTGAACTATGCAGTAGCGAAATTGCAAGTATTTTTGCCCCGAGAAGTAGCTGCGGGTTTGGTTTACGTGACAGCGGGTTTATTAGTAGCAGTAATCGGTTTAACTATCGTCCCGCCGGTGTTCAATCAAGCGCGGCAGTTGGGAGTGAG
>JBOFTL010001362.1:0-4880 GCA_051652045.1 Microcoleus sp.
GGAAAGTATATAGCGATCGCAAATCATTTGTAAATTTCTTGCTCCCTCCCCTTAGTAAGGGGAGCCACTGCGATCTTGGGAGGCAGTGCGGTCTTGGGGCCCCCCCAAGTGGAGCAACTGCCGGGTTCCCCCAAATGAAGGAGCCACTGCGGTCTTGGGGTCCCCCCAAGTGGAGCAAGTGGCGTCAAGTGGCGTGAGGGCTGGGGTGGGGTTGAAAATTTACGATTCATTTGCGATCGCTATATAAGGAGGGAAAGTCGATGAGAAAGTTTGAGATAGGTCATTACACCGATTTCAAGTTGCCCAGCAACTCCGATATTCCCGATCGATTACAGCAAACACTGCGGGCAGTTTGGGACAGAAAATATGACGATTTATACGAAAGAGGCGGAGACAGTGATGTAGAAGAAGCTTTTTTAGAGGTAATGCAAGCCTTTGGAATGCCGAATGATGAAATATCCCATCAGCGATACATCTACATGGCTCATGCAATGGCACTAGCCGCTCAACCTACCATTAAACATTACTTTCCTGAAGAACGCAAAGTTGAGATAATTCAAGCAATTGTATCTTGTTGGCTGAAAGATGGTTGCGAAATTCCTGAAACTTGGGCAGATACCTTGTTTGCCAATAGCAAAGAAATAGGAAGATATCAAGCTGCTGACGAAGCTTATAGTATCTTCTACGGATTGGTGAAAACACTCAATAAAAAAACAGCCTATCATGCTATCTTACATATCCTGTATGATGCCATTACCGGAGATGCCATTTCTGGTTTTGCTGCGGCCCAACGAGATATGTTTAATTGGTGGCTGATCGAAGTAGTTCCTGCTGCCTATTGCTTGAAGCTGCCAGCTACTTTATATTCAGGAAAATGGAAATTTCCGCCGTTGAGCAAGCTTGCGTAAGTGCGATCGAGTAGTTACAGGAATTACGCCCAGAAACCGGGTTTCTTGGAAAAATCTCCGATGCTTAACGAAAAATCTACAAAGAAACCCGGTTTCTCTGACTGCCTGGGGGTAAGTAATAACTTAATTTAAGAATAGTTAACAGCGATTTTGTCGGGTGCGCAGTGCGCACCTTACGAGTGATTTGTAGGGGGCTCACTGCAAGTGATTTGTAGGGTGCGCACTGCGCACCTTACGATTGAAAATTACGCCAATTAAAAATTAAAAAATCGCAACACAGCCAAAGCATCGCATTTTCCAAACCAGAACAATTAAAAAATTATGTAAATTTGCAGCCAGCAGTTGGTAATATGTACTCTGGCAGCTAAAACCCACAATCTCAAATCGACATGAGCCAGCATCCAGACGGCATTGCCCCGCACGGCGGCATCCTCGTCAACCGCATTGCAACCCTAGATCAAAGACAAGAATTTTTTGACAAAGCAGAAATCCTGCCGCGAGTACAGCTTTCAGAACGATCGCTCTCAGACTTGCAAACGATCGCGATCGGTGCTTTGAGTCCCCTGCAAGGATTCATGAACGAGACTCAGTATCGATCGGTAGTCAAGGAAATGCGCCTCACCAACGGCCTTCCCTGGTCAGTTCCCATCACCCTGCCGGTTAGCGAAGCAATCGCCGACACCCTCAAAGAAGGCACCTTAGTGCGCCTCGACTCCCCGCAAGGCGAATTTGTCGGCATCTTGGAACTCACGGAAAAATACCGCTACAACAAAGAAGAAGAAGCCCTCAACGTCTATCGCACCGACGACCTCAAACACCCAGGCGTCCAAGTATTAGACAAAGCCGGACCGATTAACCTCGCAGGTCCGGTGTGGCTGCTGGAACGCCAACCCGATCCCCGGTTTCCCCAATACCAAATCGATCCGGCAAAATCGAGAATGCTGTTCAAAGAAAAAGGATGGAAAACAATAGTCGGTTTCCAAACCCGCAACCCCATCCACCGCGCCCACGAATACATTCAAAAATGCGCTTTAGAAACAGTAGACGGCTTGTTCTTGCATCCTTTAGTCGGTTCTACGAAAGAAGACGACATCCCCGCTGACGTGCGGATGCGCTGCTACGAAATTCTCCTAGAAAAATACTATCCTCAAGATCGGGTAATTTTAGCCATCAACCCGTCAGCAATGCGCTACGCCGGGCCCAGAGAAGCAATTTTTCACGCTTTAATTCGCAAAAATTACGGCTGCACTCACTTTATCGTCGGGCGCGATCATGCAGGAGTTGGCGATTACTACGGAACTTACGACGCGCAATACATTTTTGATGAATTTGAACCTGCAGAATTGGGAATTGTGCCGATGAAATTCGAGCACGCTTTCTATTGCACAGTTACCGAACAAATGGGTACAACTAAAACAAGTCCCAGCACTCCCGAACAGCGGGTGCACTTGTCGGGAACCAAAGTGCGGGAAATGCTGCGTGCGGGCAAATTACCGCCGCCGCAGTTTTCAAGGCCGGAAGTTGCGGCTGAATTAGCTAAGGCAATGAATATTTTCAGCTACGAGATTTAATTCTGCAGGGTTGTTGTTAGCGACACTTAGTCTTCGGCATTTTTGCCCGATGATAATAACAGCAAGAAAGTCGGGAATTATCAATGGGACTCAAGCGGCGGGAATTTTTGCGGCAAGCTGGTTGGATGCTGGCAGCCTTGGGAATTAGCGAGGCTGGGTGGCTGGGTTTGGGCGATCGCTATCTGGAAGCCCTGGCCCAGCCAACAGCCCGCAAATTGGCACTTTTGGTAGGAGTCGATCGCTATCCTGACTCCCCTTTGCGCGGCTGCGTCACTGACGTAGAATTGCAGCGAGAATTGTTGCTGTACCGATTTGGGTTTGCACCGTCGGACATTGTGACTTTAACTGACTCTCAGGCTACGAGGGAAAACATCGAGATGGCTTTTACCACTCACTTAATCCAACAGGCAAAACCTGGGGATTCGGTAGTTTTTCATTTCAGCGGTTGCGGCAGCAAAGTCAGTTTGGGGCAAGTTCCCGAAGTCATGCAAAATAGTTTAGTCCCGGTGGATGATGTTTCGTCCTCTGAGGGAAACCCCACGGTGAACGATATTTTAGAGGAAACGCTGCTGCAGTTGCTGCGATCGCTCCCTACCCAAAACGCTATCGCCATCCTCGACACCAGCTATACCTATCCAGAGTCCGACAAAAACGGCAGCTTCCGCATTCGATCGCGCCCCCGCCATACTGTCGGAAAGCCCTGTCGCGAAGAATTAGCTTTGATGTCGGCAATTCGATCGGGCGCTAACAACTCTCCCCACGCCACCTTCCTGACTGCAGCAGCCCCCGCCCAATTAGCCGTCGAACGAGAATGGAACGGCTTTACAGCGGGTTTGTTTACTTATGCTCTCACTCAAACTCTGTGGTGCGCAACTCCAGCTACCAGCGTGCAAATTGCTTTCAGTCGCGCTGCTGGTACTGTCGAAAAAGCAACTGGGCTGTCCCAACGGCCGCAAATTCGCAGTCAACAATCCGCAGTACCGGGAAATTTGCCTGCAAATTTAGCAATAGCTGCGTTTGATGCCCCTGCTGCTGACGGGGCCGTCACGGCGGTGGAAGATGGAGGCAAAATCTTGCAGTTGTGGCTGGGTGGATTGCCGGTAGGGGTTTTGGATTGCAGCAGCGGTTCGGTGTTTGCAGCAGTTAACTCCCAGGGCGATCGCATCTTGTTGCGGGGGCGCACCGGTTTGTCTGCTAAAGCCCAAATTGTCGAAGGTTCGATCGGCACTCCGGGACAACTGGCTGTTGGGGATTTGATAAGGGAAGAAATTCGGGTACTGCCGCGCAATATCGGTTTGACGGTAGCTTTGGACTCCGGCTTGGAACGCATCGAACGGGTGGACGCTACCAGTGCTTTAGCCACTGTACCTCAAGTTTCGGCAGTACCGGGCGATCGACCGGCAGACTGTCGGTTTGGCAGAGTTCCCTCAGCTACTGTAGCCCAGATTCCCGAGACTCCCCTGCCCGGTTTTTATCAAAGCCGCTACGGTTTGTTTTCCTTGGGGGAAAAGCTGATTTCCAACACTGACGGCGATGGGGGAGAAGCTGTCAAGGTGGCAGTACAGCGCTTGACTCCGCAGTTGAAAACTCTGCTGGCGGCGAAGCTGCTGCGGCTGACGGTTAATGAAACGTCTTCACGACTCAAGGTGCGGGCTGTTTTGGCAACTCTCTCGCCGCAATCTCGGGTAGTAGTGCAGCGGGAACCGCTGCGGGCCGATCGCGCTTACCGCCTCGAACCCCTGAGTGAAGACAGCGATAAATCGCCTAATTTTAATATATTAAGTGTGAATGCCGGCAGTCGCGTTCAATACAGAATGTATAACGAGAGCGATCGGCCCGTTTACGCCGCCGTGTTTTCCTCGGATACTTCCGGACGGCTGCTAGCTGTGAACTATAAAGGTGAAAATGCTGCTGGAGGTATGTCCGAGCCGATCGCGCCGGGGGACGATTTGAGCGTGCCGGCGGCTGGAAGTGTCGGGTGGGCGGTATCCGGGCCGGCAGGAATTGCAGAAACTTTAGTTATAGTAAGTGAGAGAAAATTCGATCGAACTTTGGCGGCTTTGGGTGCCGGGATACAGCAAGTTAGAGACGCCGAATCGGTGAGGGTGCTATCGAATCCTTTAGATGTGGCTCGGGCGGTGTTGGAAGATTTACACGCAGCGAGTATTACGGGAGTGCAAAAGCTGGGATTACCGATAGATGATTTAGCTTTAGATATGAATGTTTGGGCGAGTTTCAGTTTTGTGTATCGAGTCGTTTGAGTGAACTACCCACCACCAACGCTGGCGCGTGCGGGTCGAGCCTGCTGAGCCCGTTGCAGCTAAACCTTCCCGCAGATGGATTGTCAGGCAGTCGAGCGATAAATTAAGGTCGCGTCCAAAAAATTGTTCCCAAAACCGAC
>JBOFTL010001363.1:0-3252 GCA_051652045.1 Microcoleus sp.
GGACCAACCGCAAGCGGTATGTTGTAGGCTTCTGAGTCCGGTTAAGGATATCTAGAACTTCCTTCAAGGTACTCGAATTTCTTTCCCTTTACGGCGTTTTATATTGAGGAATACGTCGGGCCCCACTTGTCACATGAAACTGTTTTATCTAGACCTAGATTGTGATTCTGCGATCGAAGATAGGGGTATTTTACCAGAATTATTACAATGAGCGATCGTCTCGTCGCCATCCTCCATAGCTGGTTGGCTGCTCCCAACATCGCTTGGAGAATCGCTCATATCCTCGCGAGGCTCTCATTCCACCCCAAATCAAAGATTATAGGCTGGGGATTCCCGCCTGTTAGCTAAAATTGAAAAACAGTTAGAGTTTTTAATTCTGGTAAAAACGGCGATTTTTGTCCTGATGGCGGTGACCCGTCGCAAGCGTTAAAACGGGGTGGAATTGTCAAACATCCCAAATATAGCAAGTGCTATGTAGGGGGTGAAAATGTTAAAAAGTTGAGAGTTAGTCTGCATTGTCCGATCGCAGGCAAACAGTTAACTAAATGATGCTCAACCTTCAGATTGTAAGTTCTAGGCTTACAACTCTTGGAGAACTGTAAAGCCGTCCTAGAAGGACGGGGTTTCTACCCAGAGGTTTTGATGAGGTTCTATGGGAAAAGTCATTGGCATTGACTTGGGTACTACCAACAGTTGCGTAGCTGTTTTAGAAGGCGGTAAACCAGTGGTAATCGCCAACTCTGAAGGCGGCCGCACGACCCCGAGTATTGTAGGATTTGGCAAAGGGGGCGATCGCTTAGTAGGTCAACTAGCCAAGCGTCAAGCAGTAACGAATGCTGTAAATACTGTTTACAGTATCAAAAGATTTATCGGGCGGCGCTGGGACGATACAGAAGAAGAAAGATCCCGCACTCCCTATAACTGCGTTAAAGGTAAAGACGACACCGTTAACGTCCAAATTCGGAACAAGGTTTACACTCCCCAAGAAATCTCGGCAATGGTTCTCCAAAAGCTCAAGCAGGATGCTGAAGCTTATCTGGGAGAAACCGTAACTCAAGCAGTAATCACCGTACCTGCATATTTCACAGATGCCCAGCGACAAGCTACTAAAGATGCCGGTACGATCGCGGGTTTAGAAGTCCTGCGGATCGTCAACGAACCCACAGCGGCGGCTCTGTCTTACGGCTTGGACAAGCAAAATATCGAACAGAAAATTTTGGTTTTTGACTTGGGCGGCGGAACGTTTGACGTTTCGATCCTGCAATTGGGAGACGGAATTTTTGAAGTTAACGCTACTGCAGGTAACAACCATCTCGGCGGAGATGACTTCGATAACTGCATCGTGCAGTGGCTGGTTGAAGCTTACCGCACCCAAGAAGGAGCAGACCTTTCTCAAGATAAAATGGCCCTGCAGCGCCTCCGAGAAGCAGCAGAAAAAGCCAAAATCGAACTATCCAATCGCGAATCGACTTCAATCAATTTGCCGTTCATCTCCTCCGATCCTAAAGGACCGAAGCATTTGGAGATGGATCTCTCCAAAGCCCAGTTTGAAAAATTGGTGGCTCATTTGGTTAAAGCCACGATCGATCCCGTGACTCAAGCTCTTAAAGATGCCAGTTTGACACCGAAAGATATCGATCGCATTATTTTAGTGGGCGGGTCAACCCGGATTCCGGCAGTTCAAGAAGCAATCGGTAAATACTTTGGCGGTGTATCTCCAGATAAATCGGTCAACCCCGACGAAGCTGTAGCCGTGGGGGCCGCCATTCAAGCTGGGGTGCTCGGCGGTGAGGTCAAGGATTTGCTGTTGCTGGACGTGACTCCGCTGTCCTTGGGACTCGAAACTCTCGGTGGCGTATTCACCAAAGTAATCGAACGCAACACCACAATTCCTACCAGTCGATCGCAAATGTACAGCACGGCGGCGGACGGTCAAACTTCGGTGGAAATTCACGTGCTGCAAGGCGAACGGGCATTGGTCAAGGATAATAAGAGTCTGGGCAAGTTTTTACTCAAAGGTATTCCCCCAGCCCCTCGCGGCGTGCCTCAAATCGAAGTTACTTTTGAAATAGATGCTAACGGCATTCTCAAAGTTGGGGCTCAAGACCAAGGTACCGGCAAAGAACAAAGCATCCAAATTTCCAATACCGGAGGATTGAGTGAAACCGAAGTCGAACGGATGCGCCAAGAGGCAGAACTCTACGCCGATGAAGACCTGCAACGCGCCCAAATGGTCGAACTCAAGAATCAAGCCGACACCCTGATCTATAATTATGGTGTTACTTTAAAAACCAATGCCCAATTCCTGAGCGACGAACTTAAAGCCGAAGCCGAGAAAGAAGCAACAGCCTTGCAAGCGTCGATTGCTAATTCTGACATCGCCATTGATGAACTTACCGAGCAAATCGAATCTTTCAAGCAAACGCTCTACTCGCTGGGTACTGCTGTGTACGAGCAAGCTCGCAGTGGAGCAGCCGAAGCTACCGCCGCAGTGGAAAGCGATATCGTGCCAGAATTAGAACTCGTGCCAGAATTAGAGGAACCAGAATTAGAGGAGGTTGCAGCTACTGAAGGTAGCGCCATCTCGGCAGACGAACTGTTTCAGATGCCGGAACCGGAACCTGTGCCGGAACCCCAGCCGAAACCCAAACTCGACCGACAACCAAATCAACCACCAAAACAACCTCCAAAACAACCTCCAAAACAACCGCCAAATCAACAGCAAAAACCAAAACCGCAAGTTTCAGAACCTGACCCAGATTTTGACGAGATGAATCCTTTCCTCTAGAAATTAAAAGTTAAAGATTAAAAATCATCGATCGCCGATCGAAATTTTTAATCTTAAATTTTTAAGTTTCTCACAACTCAATAGTTTCTTTTTTTCGTACACTTTTTGTTATTTACCTCCAGGCAAGCAGCTTTATGGCCGGCGATTACTATGAAATATTAGGCGTTTCTCGCAGTGCAGACAAAGAGGAAATCAAGCGTGCCTACCGCCGCCTAGCTCGCAAGTATCATCCAGATGTGAACAAAGAGCCAGGTGCCGAGGATCGGTTTAAAGAAATCAACCGAGCCTACGAGGTACTTTCAGAACCGGAAACCCGCGCCCGCTTTGACCGCTTTGGTGAAGCAGGAGTTAGTGGCGCAGGTGCGCCCGGTTTCCAAGACTTCGGCGACAGTTTTGCCGACATTTTTGAAAGTTTCTTCAACGGCTTTGCAGGCGGGGTGAGCGGCCAGCAAGGCGGTCGCAGG
>JBOFTL010001364.1:0-4052 GCA_051652045.1 Microcoleus sp.
GTTGATAGTTGATAGTTGATAGTTGATAGTTGATAGTTGATAGTTGATAGTTGATAGTTGATAGTTGATAGCTGGTAGCTGGTAGGGGCGATGCCCCGCGATCGCCATCTTAGTTGACAGTTGACATTTGATAGTTGACAGCAACATTTTTAAGATGGAAATTATACTAAATAAAAAATCTGCATTTGTCACATTAGTGCCAGATAAAGGAGCAAATTTATGAAGTTACAGCACTCTCACAAATAGGACTTTGGCACAGAAACCGGGTTGATTTGAAAAATCTCATTTTTAGCTGGGTAATGGCGGGTAAAGCCAACAGCAATCACCCTAAAATAAACAAGAGGCTACAAAAAGTGCAACAAGAATTAGCGCAACAATTCGATCGCATCGCACGGGAAGATTTGGTGATGTTTATCAATGCCTGTCTTACCTGCACCGGGCAGCGCGAATTTTATGATGATGCGTGGGGGCAGCGAGTTTCGATCGACTTTTTGCACGATTATATTATGGGTAATTATCGGCTACTTTATGCGCGCACTTTAGCAGCCGGAATCAATCATTTCAATCAAGCTCAAATTATTCTCAAACTCCTAGCAACAGGAAAACAAACCGATCCGAATCATCGAGAAGAAGAGAATGGGTTAATTACTACTGCCCTACATTCGCTACCGCCGCAACGGGCTTGGAGAGTTTTAGAACAGTTGCGCAAACGGGGGATTAACAATCGCCGATCGCGCGCTATTGCCCGTCATTATCTCATAAGTCGAGGCGATCGTTTAGCATTCCAAGTAGTTAAATATCGATCGAAAGTAAGGGCGATCGCCACTCACGCTCATTTTAAATTAGATGAGGAAGTCGCTGCCTTCATTTTTCGACAGTGGCAGCGTCAATTTCAAACACCGTTATTTGAACAATTTCGCCAAGCTTTTTACAGTGGCAAAGCGGTTTACAATCTGCCATTTACAGTAGCAGAAAGTTTAGCAATCAAACACAATATTAGTCGCGATCGTTTTTTGACTGGCATCGAACAACAAATGACGATCGCAGAAAAATTGCGAATTCAAGGCAGTGCCGATCGCGCCGATACAAATATTAAAGTTGATTGGCATCGCTTGCCGCTGACAAAATTGGCATTGTATGTTTTGTCTTTGGAAGAACGGGGAGAAGAATTAGAAACAGCTTTAGTGCGATCGGCCAGAATCACCCTCAAAAAAGCGCCTTTGCAACTCAAAAAAGTAGTAGCAGTTCTCGATTGCAGTTACTCTAGTTCTGGTTCTTCAGAAAAGCGCCGCCGCCCGTTAGGAGTTGCTTTAGCAGCGCATTACTTATTGCAAGCTGCGGCAGAAGAATACCAAGCTTTTTGGACGATTCCTGTCAGCAATCCCCTGCAAGTAACCCCGCGCGGACAAACAGATTTAGCAACGCCGCTACTAGCAGCATTATCTCAAAAACCAGACACGATCGCGATCGTATCCGACGGTTGGGAAAACGATCCGCCTCGCGGGGCGGCGGAAATTTTGCGCATTTATCGTACTAAATTAGATCCGCAGCGCCGAGTTTCGATCGTCCATTGTAATCCTGTTTTTAATAGCGATGATTTTACTTTAAAAACTCTCAGCCCGCTGATTCCAACTGTGGGATTGCGGGATGCAGAAGATTTACCAACGGTACTCGGTTTTGCGCGATTTGCAGAGGGAACGGCTTTGCTTTCTGAGTTGGAGGAATATTTAGCAATTAAGGCACAACAATTGATAATGAGTAATGGGTAATGGGTAATTGGTAATTAGTTCGTAGTTCGTAGGTTGGGTCCAACGAAGTGAAACCCAACGCTTCAATGATGCTAACGCTTCAGTTTTCCCAATATTTGAATCATGATAAAATTTGAATCACGATCGCACTTGAATCATGTGTTGGGTTTCGTACCTCAACCCAACCTACGTTGATGTTAACTTGAATCATGTGTTGGGTTTCGTACCTCAACCCAACCTACACGTGGTAACATTTGAATCATGTGAATATTTGACTCATGAATTGGGTTTCGTTCTTCAACCCAACCTACAAGGGCAACAAGGGCAAATCAATGACTAAAAAAGCACATTTATTAGAAGAAATCGCACTTACAAATTTAGAAATTGCACCTTCTCAAGTCTGGGGGGCAGTGCGGATAGTTCCCCTGTTGCGGCGTCAAGTTCGCGGAGATTTGCGACTGCTAAAACGCAAGTATGACGAAGATTTTGCCATTGTCAATCTAGATGATGAAAGGCTCGATCGAGGTCTTAAATATATCTCCTATATTCCTCATGGATTGGTGCTATCTTGGAGCGATGATGGCAGTCCCGTGGCAGCGATGGGCGGACAATTAATTACAGAAGGAAAGCGCTATAATAACGGTATCTACAGCACGCGCGTCATGCACCGCATGGCAAAGCGGGAAGCAAAAAATCAGTTGCGGTTTCTACCTTTACACCTGGCGATGGAAGGCTTTCTATCAATTCATTTTTCAGGCCCGGAAATCGCTTGGGAAGGCTACTCGCGCCGCGCTAAATCTCAAGGGCTTTCTCCACGAATCGAATTTTCAGTTAGCGGGCGCGCCATTCCAGCCCTAGAAGATGCGCTGCGGGTGTTTGAAATTCACGAGAATCAAGTGGGAGTTTTACTGTTTATTTCCGAGAGTCTTGCTTCAACATTTGTGGTGCCGACACCAGAAGATTATCGCGCCTTGCACAGCAGTTTGCTGCAAGATTTCTATGGTGAATTAATGTATGAATACGGTTTGTACGGTATGGCGACTCGCATTGAAGCCGAGATTGATGATAGTCAAATTAACGATTTAGAAACACTGGGAAAAGCAATCGCGATCGCCCGATCGCACTGGGCAGAATTTCAAGGTTTTATGGCAAGCAATCTCCTCGGCAGAGAGATCGAAAGCAAGCGAATTTATACGGCAGGTGGATTTACTTTGCAGCGATTTGTTACAGATTTGCAGTTAAAATCAGAGAATCATATGGGAGAAGCGATCGTCCGAGAAAACGGGCAATTAGAATATCTGAAAACCTATCGCCTTTCTGAAGCACAAACTAGAAGAGCTTATCTTCTCAAACAACTCGCACTGCATCAATGGCATTTAGAAGAAACAGCTAGAAGTCTGGGAAATACGCTCGATGAATTCATCCAACGCCTCGATCGCGCTGGATTTGGTTATTTAATTAATGATGGAGAACGACAAAAAGCAAAAAAACAAAATTAGGGCGATCGAGAGAGGGTAAATTATACCAAATCCTGGTGGAACATCCCCTTTCTTGTCATTGCGAGCGTAAGCCAAGCAATCACAAAGACTTTGCCAATGACGGAGGATTTATAAAGGGAATGAGAAACCCTAGTTTAGTATTATAGCGATCGCAAATGAATCATAAATCTTTAACCCCACCCCAGCCCTCACGCCACTTGCTCCGCTTGGGGAGGCCCCAAGACCGCAGTGGCTCCCCTTATAAAGGGGAGGGAGCAAGAAATTTACAAATGATTTGCGATCGCTATATATCATCTCTAGTGAAACGATCTCAATAAAGTTTATTCGTAGTACGGACTTAAGTCCGCATTACAAACATTTCGATCGCGGTTAATTGACCGCACACGATATAATAGTCGATCGACTGTAGTTTGCGATCGGATGATTTATCTTGATTTTTCCTCACGTTTCCCAGGTAGGTTGAAAATTTACGATCGCATTCATAGCCCGTTCCAAACTGGGAGAATTAGTTTGTGCTGATGCAACTTGCCAACTTGAATTGACAAACTGGATGAGTTGACCGTTGTAATCTTTACCAATTTGTGATGTACTGTTACGATCGGGGACGATCGCCTCTCGCAGAGTTCGCTTTTTTGACTTTTTAGCCAGATTGATTAAAAGCTGCTTGGGATCGGGAATTTTATCTACATCAGCAGGAATCAAGTCTACTGAAATACCCAGAAATTCGGCAAATGCTTCTCGATGTGCAAGTAACCACGCTTCCACTTCTTTAACAGCAATCCGAAACAGCAGATTGGGATGTTTT
>JBOFTL010001365.1:0-6536 GCA_051652045.1 Microcoleus sp.
TCTTCCTTCTTCCTTCTTCCTTCTTTCTTCGCTTATTCAAACAACCGAAAGTACGGATATCTTACTGGAACTCCCGGTTCTTTTTCCAAATCAAAATTAATTACTTCCCAGCAAGGTTCTGCTTCGGAATCCGGGCTAAAATCTACAGGTAAACCGTACAGCCTCGGCCTTGGCGATTCCGATTGTCCCCGCCAAGGGCTACTCCGTTCCAAATAGGCACCGATCAAGTCCCGATAGCGCTGGGCGATAATTACGCGAGTAGCTCGATAGCCTTGAGTGTAAAGTCGATCGAGGGCTTCGTGAATTTCAAACCGAATCCCGTCGGGGTGAGTGTGCTGGCGGTACCACTCATTTTCCCAGCGACGCCAGTGGCGGCCGGATTGAAGGTGAATCAACTCGCCCGTTTTTGGATCGGCTTCAAATGCACCGTGACGCGGACACAAATAAGTGTCCGTTAGTGTTAGAGCCGGGATCGTTTGGCGGCAGTGGGGACACTGAATCTCCGGGCCAAACATCGGGTATTGCAAGGCAACTTCGATCATGTAGTGCGTCCCAACATATTTTCTCTGCAAAAGTCCCAAATGCTTTTATTATATCTGGTATCGACAGTCTGTTAAGCCTTCTGAGTTAAACTCTCCTAAATCTCATTTTAATCCTGCCGGCGATCGGGATACAGACCCCACAAGAGTTTTCCGAATTGACAATCCCCGCCCTACAAGGACGGAGTTTTAAACCCAGTTTTTTGATAAAACCAACAAACAAATGAGCGATTTCCAGGAACCTCTTGCTAAACTTACTTGCTCTTGGCCAGCACCAGACATCTCTCAAGCTGCTTTTGTGGCTGAAGGATCGGTTGTCATGGGCCGGGTGGAAGTGGGTGCGGGAGCGAGTATTTGGTACGGGGCGGTGGTGCGGGGGGATATCGAGCGAATTTCGATCGGCCGAAGTACCAACATTCAAGATGGAGCAATTCTGCACGGCGATCCGGGAAAACCGACGGTTTTAGAAGATTTTGTAACGGTGGGACACCGAGCGGTAATTCATTCAGCTTACATCGAACGAGGCTGCCTGATCGGGATCGGGGCGATCGTCCTGGATGGAGTGAGGGTGGGAACAGGCTCGATCGTCGCTGCTGGGGCTGTTGTTACTAAGGACGTTCCCCCTCACACGCTAGTTGCGGGAGTGCCCGCCAAGCGACTGCGAGATGTCTCACAGGAGGAATCCGCACAGTTGGTGGAACACGCTAAGCGTTATGAAAAATTGGCTTTAGCCCACGCGGGGAAAACAACAGATTTAAATTCAGATTTTAGATTTTAGATTTTAGATTTTAGATTGGGAGATTGAGGAGCGATCGATTTTGTAGTAGTTGAGAGTTGAGAGTTGAGGGTCGGAAAGCAAAGCGTCCGCCAAGGGCGGAATCGAATTTATCTGCGTCGATCTGCGGTTGCAAGTTGAAAATAGATCGCTAACAAGTTTTTAATGAAAAAATAAAAATAAAAATGCTAAATCGATAAGGCTGCCACAATTCTCGGAAACGAAAATCTATTGCCCAGCGTCTGAATTATCGATCGAGTATATTTTGAAAAATTTCAGTTAAGTAGGTAGGTACAAATAAACTGACCTGTGTAACAAAGTATGAAGTCGATCGAAACCTTGGAATTGCTTTCCTTTGGATCGCTGGGCTAACGCTTCACTCCGCTGGGCTCGCAATAACATAACTATAAATTTTCGTACCGACTTACTTATTTTTTCTTGCCCACTTCAACTTTGACATCCCACCGACGAATGATATTACTATCAAAAAAACGCATTTCCTCTGTTCTCTTGGCTTTCGGATTAACAAGTGTTGCTAGCTGCGGGACAAAGACCGAGATCGACGCCCCAGTAGTTCAAGCCAACACCATCGCCCAACGCCTAGTCCAACAAGCAGCCCCGAAACCCGAAAGTCCTCAATTCGGTCAGCCGATCGCCTGTACGCTAGGTAAAGACTGCTTTGTGATGCTGTATTTCGATCGAGATCCCGGCCCTGCTGCTGTTGATTTCGGTTGCGGGCGTCAAACCTACAACGGCCACGACGGCACAGATTTTGCCATTCCCGACGAAAAAATCATGGCACAAGGAGTTCCTGTAATTGCTTCAGCAGCAGGTAAAGTGTTGCGGGTGCGGGATGGTGTGGCCGATCGGCGCTTGCAAAACAGCACTGAAAAAGGCAATATCGAAGGTATTGAATGCGGCAACGGCATGGTAATCGACCACGGTAATGGCTGGGATGCGCAATACTGCCACCTGCGCAAAGATAGCGTAGTGGTAAAGCCGGGAATGGAGGTAGCAAAAGGTACTAAATTAGGTTTAGTGGGAACTTCCGGAATGACAACTTTTCCCCACGTACACGTCACCTTTCGCTATCAGGGAAAAGCTGTAGATCCGTTTGTTGGAATTGATGCTAAATTGGGCTGCAATACCGCGCGCAATCCAATTTGGGACAAGCCGATCGACTATATTTCTACGGGTTTAATTCGATCGGGTTTTGCCTCCAAGCCGCCGGATATGAATGCTGTTTGGCAAGGACAATTTTCGGAAACTAAATTGCCTGCAAACAGTCCGGCTTTGTTATTTTGGGTGCAGAGTTACGGAGTGCTGGCGGGCGATCGCGAACAATACAAATTATTCGATCCTAACGGTCAAGTTATTGCCGATCGCGCTAGCGAAATTAAAGCCCCCAGCCGCACTTGGCTGGGTTACGTCGGCAAGCGCAACAATCCCAATTATCCACTAATTCCGGGAGTTTGGCGCGCCGAATACCGATTGACTAGGGGCGATCGAGTTTTGACGGATATTAAGCGAGAAGTCGAATTGCGCTAAACAAATAGTTCGTAGTGAGGACTTTAGTCTTCTCTATTTTGAGGACTGAAGTCCTCACTACAAGCTAATTTTATGTCCTCACTATTTTGAGGAATAAAGTCCTCACTACGAGCTAATTTTATGTCCTCACTATTTTGAGGAATAAAGTCCTCACTACGAGCTAATTTTATGGCGATCGTTCTCCTCGGCGATCGCTTGGGTTTGGCATTCCTCATCCCATCCTAAATTTAATTCTTCGATTAGCTTGCAAGCTTCTGCTAAAGCAATGCTTTCTTGCTGTTGTCGCCATTGCTGCAAGAGAGATTCTATCAAAGCGCTAGGGTTTGGCGCTTTTTGATTTACGTAATTAAGTAAATCATCCGGTAAGTGGATAGAGAGTTTACTCATGGTAATTAGTAAAATAGTTTTTACCATTATTTTAGCATTGGCGATCGGGCGATGTCCAAGACTGGAGCCAGAACCAGGTTCGGTGCGTTATCCCAAATCCCGATCGATCCTTAACTCTAAACCGGTATGCCATAAATTAAGAGTTGACAATTGTCAACTCTCAACTCTCAATCGATCGCGAGCGGGGAGGCTCGCACTACAACTCTCAACTCTCAACTATTTACCCCGATTGTTTTTGAGGAGCAACTATCCGTTCCACACTCATTGCAGCAACGCTCAAAGTCACTACAATCATTCCCAAAATTGATACCGGCTGCAAAGTTTCATTGATAATTACAAATCCGAAAAGAGCTGTCAGAGCAGGCCCCAAAGTGCCAATTACTGACGCCAAAGCCGCCCCGGCAAACCGAATTGCGAAATTATTCAACAGATAGCTGAACAAAGTCAGCACCCCTAAAATTACACCCCCAACAATCAAACCAGACCACACATTTTGGTCGATGCTGGGTGCAAAATTTCCCGGTAGCGGTACCCACAAACTTAGAGCCGAAAACACAAAAATTGCTGCAAAATTCACCAAACTAAAAGGAATCGGATGTAACTTACCCGCCGCCATTTGCGTCAGCAATACGTAACCTGCAAAAGTAATGCCAGAAAGCACGGCCGCTGTCACTCCCACCCCGACATTGCCGCCTCCCGGTGCTGCTGCTGAAAAACTGGGCATTCCGGCTAAAATCAACCCCAATGTAATTCCACCGACAGCAAAAAGACTTACCGTGCTGGGGCGAGAACCAAACAAAAACCAAGAACCGAGTACGGTGACGATCGGATAAATAAAGAAAATTGTAATGGCAATTCCTGCCGGAATATTCCCGATCGCCAGATAAATCAAAACTTGAGACAAAAACAGAAAAAATGCGCTACCTAAAACTTTGCTCCACAAAGCTCGATCGCGCGACTGGAACAACCGCCTAAGATCTTTCCATACCGAAGGATACAGAAAAGTAGCCAAGATCGGCATCAAAGTCATTACTACAATCAGGCGCATCAGCAAAATTAACAGAGAATTTCCGAAGCCTGGAGTCACCACTCCCGGTACTTCAAACAAGCCAAAAATCATGCGAGGATTTCTGCTTTTAATCAAAATTCTCAAACACACGTTAAACAGCGACAGTACCACCGCCGATGACAAAGCCAAGATCAAACCCGCTTGCACTTTGGAACCTACACCATTAGCGGGCTGTGGGGGTGCTGTCGGTGCTGCAGGCCGCTTGGTATCCCGGATCTCATCTTGAGGGGTCGGCCGCACGGTATCTCGGATGGTATCCCGGATGTCCTCCCGAGATGTCGGTGGTGGGGTTTGGGGGCGTACCGCATCCGTTACGGAATCAGGATAGGAATCTTCTGGATCGAAAGGATTGTCGAGATAAGCTTCAGCTTCTTCGAGCTCTTCTCTCAGGCGGCTTACCAGATTCTGCAGCAATTCTTCGCCTTGCATTTCCAGCGTTTGCATCTTGTTGAGGCGCACCGAAAGATCGCTTTCATAGCTGCTTAAATCTCGATCGAGCATTTGGAAACTGCGATCGATTCTCTCATCCAGTGCCGCCAGCAACTGAGAAGCCCTTTCGTCGTAATTGCTGGGCGGTAGCGGTATTGGAAACTCGCCGCTGGGAACCGGGCTGTTCAGGGAATAGCCCGAACTCGCGCTCAATTCATTAAATCGCTGCACCAACAAATCCTGCAAATTGTGGGCTAACACTTGAGCCAACTGCTTCAGCCACAGTTGCTGCTGTTGGATGTAGCGCCCGGAAAGAGATTCCATCTGCTGGGCTTGCAGTTTTCGGTACTGTTCCCGCAACCCTTCTATATCATCAATCAGCCGGCTTTTCTCACTTTCCAGCCGAGCTATGTCCTGATTTAAATGGTCTTTAACATTTTGATGCAAAGAGTCAAGCTCCTCAATTACCGAACTGAGGACTTCCTCAGCCGATCGTGCATCCCCTGGATCGTCTTTAGACGAGTATACGTTCCGCTGCGCCATTAACCTAATAACCTCAAATCTACGTTGTACCTTTGTCTTCTTAAGTGTTTTTGCAAATGATAGTCCAAGTTTCAGAAAAGGTATCTATGTCAAGATAGCTGACACTGTTTAACCAATGTTAGCAATTCAGTAAGAATATCAAAAATTGCGATCGGCACCACAAACGCTAGGTACAGCTTTGTGCAACTCAAAATAATATCATGTCCGGTCGATCGACCGAGCTCGGGGTTCGTAGTGTCCGCCGAAATCCGAGATTTTCAAGCTACAGCAACAGATTGTCGCAGCGACGCACCTGTCAGAGCGATCGCCCAAATATAAATCTCGGAAATACTGCCTAGATACGGTAGTTCACACTGTGATGCTCGATCGATTGGCTGTTTCTGCCAGAATTTGCTTAATTTGCGCCGGAGTCAAACTCGGATTGGCTTGCAACATCAAAGCGATTATTCCCGATACGTGCGGCACTCCCATCGATGTACCCGCAAAATATCGGTAAGGTATCCCAGGTTCCGACAGCGATACTGTTGAATAAACATCCCCAGCATCCGCCCTTCCTCCATCGCCTCCGGGAGCGACAAAATAACTGATTTCTGATGCCCCAGCCCGATTAGAAAAAGTTGAAAATCTGTTATTACGCTCGATCGCACCGACAGCAATTCCTACTTCCCCAGCAAATTTTGCCGGATAATCCACCTCCGAGAGAGCATTATTTCCCGCAGCCGAAAGCACGATGACTCCGTTAGCTTCTGCTGCTCGAATTGCAGTTAATTCCTCATCGTTTAACTGCTGGCCTCCGAAACTAATATTAACTATCTTCGCTCCATTGGCTACTGCATAATTAATCGCAGCAATTTCATCTCTAATTCTGCCGAATCCCTGGCGATCGAGAATTTTTAAAGGCATAATCTTGGCATTTGGAGCGGTGCCTGTAATTCCAACTCCATCTCTTTTTGCTGCTACTAAACCAGAAATGTGCGTGCCGTGATTGTTATCGTCAAAGGGATCATTATCTTTATTGATAAAATCCCATCCCCGGAAGTCGTCAATAAAGCCGTTGCGATCGTCGTCAATCCCGTTGCTCGATTTATTTTGACCTAAAGCATCAAAACCGACTTCCCCGACATTACTCCAAATATTTCCAGTTAAATCGGGGTGGTTGTAGTCAATTCCGCTGTCGATTACTGCGACAATCACCCCATCTCCAGTCAAACCCTGCGCCCAAACTTCCGGTGCTTTCACGGCATCT